>CAZRFO010000249.1:0-2371 GCA_964599515.1 uncultured Eggerthellaceae bacterium
ACAAATATTTTTTTGGGCGCTTTATAGGAAAACGACACAAGCTTGCGGTGTTGTGTTGTTCCGCCGCCCCAGCCAAAGAGTTAATAGCCCGTTCAGACGCGTCTTGCAGAAACTACTAGATGTTGCATTAATAATGCCGTCGTAACCGACCCAACCCCGCGTGGCACAGGCGTAATAGCACCAACAAGCGGCTCAACTGCACCAAAGTCAACATCTCCGCAGAGTTTACCTTCTGCGTCAACATTTATACCAACATCAAGCACTACTTGGCCAGATGAAAAATATTCTTTTCCATATGCCTTTGCCCGTCCAGTGGCACAAACAACAATATCTGCGCTGCTAGTTATTTGCGCAAGATTTTCAGTGCGCGAATGACATATTGTTACTGTTGCGTTTTTCTCAAGGAAGAGCATTGCAACTGGCTTTCCAATAACCAAACTTCTGCCTATAACAACAACGTGTTTTCCTTCTAATGGAATGCCATAAAACTCGCAAATTTCTATGCACGCTTGCGCTGTGCAAGGTGCAAACCCAAGACCATTTCCAGCAAAAACCCCACCTAGGCTTTGCGAACTTATACCATCTAGATCTTTTGAACAAATAAGTTTGTTACAAAGCGCAGTTTCATCTATATCTTTTGGAAGAGGTCTAAAAAGTAAACATCCATGAATTCCTGGGTTTTCATTAATAGAGGAAATAGCGCATTCAAGTTCTTCTTGCGAAACATCTTCTTCAAAGCTAAACACATTAACATCAATATCAAGCGACGACGCAACCTTGATTGCAGAACGTTCATACGCCAAGTCATCTGCGTGTTGCCCAACACGCAAAATAGCAAGCGCAGGAACTATACCTTGCGCCCTCAACGCAGAAACTTTTTCTTTGACGTCTTGTTTTATGGCATCCGCAACAGGCGCACCTAAAAGCAGCTTTGACATAACTTCCTCTAATGGCTTCCTACAATGATTTTACTTAAAAAACTTCGCTATTTTCGTATTTGAGAATAGACCAACTCTACAATTTCTGATTCTATTTTAGAAGTGGAATTTCGCAGATCATCTGCTTGGTCTTCCAGGTGTTTCGCAAGAGTTTTGTCATCCATTGAATTGGTATTGATGTAAACATTTAAAGCAGCAGCCTCTAGAGCTGCTTTTGCCAATATTGCAGATGCCCCAGCATCAGAAACTGCAAGCCTGGAACCGCATTTTGCAAAGAAAAGCGCCTCGTCAAGCACACAAGAGCAAAGTTCCATAATGTGTAAAGGAACCTTACATGCATCCATTAGTGCCTCTTGAAGAGCAATATTTTTGGCAGCCTTTTCGCTTTCGGTTTCTGCTGGCATGCGGTAAGCTGCCGCAACTGGCTCAAATGCAAGTGCGTCGGCATCAATTTGCTCAAGAAGAGATTCGCGCAAATCTTCGCAATATAAAAGATGGGATTGCACTTGCTCTTCTACATTTGCGTATTTTTTCTTGCCAGAAGTTAAGTTTCCAACCATAGAGGAAAGAGCGCACGCAAGCGCCCCTACATAAGCACTAGCCCCACCTCCACCAGGAGTTGGGGCTTTGCTTGCTAGTTCATTAATAAAATGTGTGTCTACCACGTATGTGCTCCATAAATACTGGTCATGTTCAACCAAAACCGCGCTCAACTAGAACAAACCAGAAATTTTGCCAAATTCGTCTACGTCAATGCGTTCTGCAGCAGGTACTTTTGGCAAACCAGGCATAGTCATAATGTCTCCGGTTAGCGCAACAACAAAGCCTGCACCTGCAGAAACTTTAATATTTTTAACAGTAATGCGGAAACCCCTAGGCGCGCCAAGCAAGCTTGGGTCATCAGAAAAACTATATTGCGTTTTCGCAATACAAACAGGCATATTGCCAAATCCAAGGT
Source organism: uncultured Eggerthellaceae bacterium (assembly GCA_964599515.1). Taxonomy (GTDB): domain Bacteria; phylum Actinomycetota; class Coriobacteriia; order Coriobacteriales; family Eggerthellaceae; genus CAKUOV01. The sequence goes on from CAZRFO010000249.1 coordinate 1,897, forward strand.
CTTCAAGCTTTGCGATTTCCGCTAAAACTTTCTTGTCAAAATCAACACCATCTGCATGGTAAACTTTTGTTGCAATAGCTTCAATCTTTTCCTTTAGAGAAAGTTCGCTTTCGTAAGAGAAAGTAAAGTCGTTAGGCTCTTCGCACAGGCGTACAACCTCGTCAGCTAACGCTAGGCCGCCTTCGCCACCTTTTGCCCAAACCTCAGATAACGCAACATTAACGCCAAGCTCTTTACATTTGGCTTCAACCAAATCAAGTTCTGCTTTAGTGTCTGTTGGGAACGCATTAATAGCAACAACGCAAGGAAGCTTATAGACTTGCGTGATGTTTTCTACGTGCTGGAGCAAGTTAGGAAGACCTGCTTCCAAAGCTTCAAGATTTTCAACATTTAAGTCCGCTTTAGCAACGCCGCCGTGATTCTTTAGCGCGCGAACAGTTGCAACAACAACAACCGCATCTGGTTTAAGCCCTGC
>CAZRFO010000250.1:0-2363 GCA_964599515.1 uncultured Eggerthellaceae bacterium
GAGCACGCGTAACATTTTGGCAATTATGAATCAAATGATACTTGTATTTGTGTGGCAAAAAACGCTTATAAGCAGGAGAACTAATCAAAATTAAAGAAGCATATGAAAAAGCACGGCTTTGTGCAACTCTATAAATAAAATGATTTTCATAAGTAAAGTCGCGGACATCAATAAGAATTCTATTCTTATATTTTTCTCTTACTTCATTTGAAACAAACACACTTGCTGGCCCATGAAGAAACACAACGCCAGCATAATCGTTGTTTAAAAGCCACTTGTTGCAAAAGTGCAAGAACTTTATATACCCTTTTAATTTTGCAGTGTCTCTTTTCTGCTTTGATTCCGAGTTTAAAACACAACGATCATAAGAAAACACGTTAAAGCTAGACGTTTCCTTTAGCCCAGACCTGTTCCAATACAGTAAATCTACATCTACCCCGCGAAACGCAGATTCATAACGGCTTATATAAGGAACTCGGTTTAAGCAATCCAAGGAAATAATACAGATTTTTCCATTTGTTTCTTCTGCTTTGCTTTCAAGTTTGTTCAAGTTTGACTGTAATGTTCCAGATGCCAATAACATAAACATCAATAGATATGGGACACGTCCAATAAAGCCGGAATTAAAAAATGAAGCCATAACAAAGACAAATATCATGCATAGCGAAGCCACAGAGTCTGAAGAACTTGGCTCACGCTTATTTCCGCGAATAGTTTTGAACATGAAAACAAAAAAGCAAGCATAAATCACTAACCCTAGCAAGCCAAGTTCTCCAGTTAATTGGAAAAACCATCCGTCTGTAATTGCAACGTCTGCTCCAACTACCTGAGTGCATACACCTGTTCCAAGTATTAGGTTTTCACGTATTATTTCTAGAATTTTAGCAATTTGGTCGCTATGTATTTTATTAGATGCAAGTGCCGTTGAATCGTTTCCTAGTAGACGCTGAATTAACAAAGAACCATTACCAAATAACATAATTGCAAGTAAGCCTAAAACAGCAAATAATATTAAAATGATTGCCTTATTTGCTTGACTAAGCTTAGAGCACCTTATAAAAATAAAAAGAGAAAACAGCAGTATTAAACAAAAATATACTCTGCTTGATGCTAAATAATTAGCAGCAAAAATAATTAGAGCATCGATAATTTTTTTAGCACTTATTCCATCATTTATAATTCTTGAAAACACAACAAGAAAAACAATTGTAGTTAGCGCGCCAAATTCAATAGAATTGCCAATCATTCCATTTGCACGAACATAGGAACTATCACCAGAAATCATTAGCTCATTTACAATAGAGGTTGAGCTAACGTATCTTGCTTCCATTGGTAATAGCGCAGCAAGTTTCACCTGAAAAATTGAATATAAAGAAATGAGCACGGTAAGAAAGATAATTACATCTGCAATTTTTCTGGCCTCGCGTTTGCTTAATGACATATAAGCTATGCAACCACATATTGGGCAATATAGGTATGTAGCAAGCATAAATAGATAACTTGAGTTAAATGACCTATTAGCAATTTCGCTAAATGCAATAGTCAGCAAATAAAGAATGAAGAAGATAAAAACAAGTGATATATTTCCCATTTCAATCTTTTGACGCGCAATAGCCAGAAATGAAGAGAAAACCCTGGTCGGAGTGACTGGCGTTTTTTTGCCAGAATGCAGAGCGATTGCTTTTTTAATAAGGCTATAAATGGCACAACAAAAAAAGATGAAAACAAAAAACAATGTCAACTTTGCCGTATTAAGCCAAGGCGTAAAGTTAACAAGCCAGCCAGAAACATATGCAACAACAATTAGGCATACAGCGCTGTAATACGCGCAAGAATATCTAGTCCCACCATCTCTTGCGTGTAGCTTTTTTCCATGCGCCATAAGACTAATGGCCACTATTTCCTCCACACCATCTTGTTAACAACACTAGTGTAACCTTGAATAATCTTGATAACCTTTGTTGAAACATTGCGGTCTGCGTATGCCGGTACCTCCGTACCATATTCTCCTGCTTCATGCATAGATATTGCCATGTCAACCGCTTGAAGTACCTGCTCTGCAGTAATGGATCCAACCACAAAAACACCAGCATCTACAGCTTCTGGGCGTTCTGTACTTGTGCGCACAGAAACAGCAGGGAATTTAAAATACGATGCTTCTTCTGGCAAAGTTCCAGAATCACTCACAACACAAAGTGCGTTGCGTTGCAGCTGATTGTAGTCAAAAAACCCTAGTGGTTTGTGCTGGATAACGCGCTTGTCAAATTCAAAGCCGCGTGCTTTTATCATATTTGCAGAACGCGGATGGCAGCTATACAACACTGGCACATCATAGGTTTCCGCCATAGCATTTACGGCATTCA
>CAZRFO010000251.1:0-2340 GCA_964599515.1 uncultured Eggerthellaceae bacterium
CTTCTACGCGCCGCGACAAAACTATGCTTTGCGTTGTAAGCGAACCGCGAGACATTCCTCCAATTGAGCGAACAGGCGCTTTTTCTGGGCTTTATCATGTGCTTGGCGGAGAACTTTCTCCAATGGATGGCATAGGACCAGATCAGCTTCGCATTAAAGAACTTATGTCACGTTTGTCGGATGAAAACGTAACAGAAGTTGTGCTAGCAACAAATTTAAGTGTAGAAGGCGAAGCCACAGCAACATATTTGGCGCGCTTCATAAAGCCGCTTGGTATTAAAGTCACACGCCTTGCAAGTGGGCTCCCGGTTGGTGGAGACCTAGAATACGCAGATGAAGTCACGCTTGGTCGTGCGTTTGAGCAACGCCGCGATGCATAAGATGCAAGATACACTTAGAACACGCAAAGGTGCATTCCTTATGAAAAATGCGAAGACGCGCATAACAGTATGTTTATTGCTTATCTTTGTTCTTATTGCGGCTATGTTTTGCTCTTGCACAAAAGATTCTTCGCAAGATTCAGAAGTAGTACCAGATGAATCCAGCTATGAAACAGTTCAAGTACATGTTGCATACTGGGGCGGCTTGAGTGAATCTCCATTGTTTGTTGCATATGAGCAGGGGATGTTTGAAAAATACGGCATAGACGTAGACTTCGTGCAAATGCAGGGCAGTTGTGCGGAATGGCTTGCGCAATACGAACCAGCAGATGAAGTAGCCGAAAACGGCGATGCTGAGAACGGCGATGGTGCTGACAACGCTGGCGGCGATGGAGGCGCTGGCGAGACTGATAATGCAGCGTCTGACAACGCCGTGGAAGCTGATAGCTCAGGTGATGCTAACACTGCTGATACCACAGACACGTCTGACAACACTGGCGAAGAAACGTCATCCGAAAACGAAACCCAAAAAACGCCGCGAGCAAGTGAGTGTTGCATTTTTCTTGCAACGCCAAACTTCCTTTCCGAAAAAGGGAAGTCGATGAACTTCGAATTCTTAAGTGAGGTACAAAGAGGCGGAATCCAAGTTTGCGTTCCTAGTAGGAGCAAGATAAACAGTCTATCTGACCTTTCTAAAAAAACCATAGCTACTGCGTCTTCTCATGATGTGGCAGAAGTTTTTACCAAAGCAGCCTTGATAAACAGTAATGTTGACTACGATAATTGCGAATTCAAGTCTGAAAAGAGTTTCTCTAAACTCTTAAAAGAAATGCAAGATGGCACATTTGACGCTTTTGCTCTTAGCGACCCATATGGGCAAATAGTCTGTGAGTATTTTGGCTATAAGAGCATTTTCAATTCTGCAACCGATGAAAACTTTAAAGACGTTAGTTATACATATCTTGCAGGAAACAGTGCAGTTTATTTAGACGAAGATGTTTCTGCTCGCGTGAAGGCTGCTGTTGATGAAGCGTGCCAATGGATTGAAGACAACCCTAGTGGAACATCAGAACTAATTCAAGGAATAAACAACTCTGGTACATGCTATGTTGCAAAAGAAGAAACCTTGCTTGAGGCATTTGGCGTGTCTGTAGAGGAAAATTCTTCTTCTCTTTATGAGAGCATTCTTGAAACATATAGTTGGGGTAATGTTTCGGATAGCCACTTTGAATCTTCTCTTTCTGCATTAAGCGAAATTATCAAAGCGGCAGGAATGACATACTCTGAAGACTAGTGCTCTTTGGTCTAATACAAAACGTACCATATAAAACAAAAGATCCGCCGAAGCGGATCCATTTATTGTGAACCCTTTGTTGTGAAGATTCAATAATCCTGTCCCCTCCGATCAGGACGATTGAACCTTCAAGCATGCCGGGTTCAAAAGAACACTTGCTTATTATAGCTGTTTTGCTGGTTTGTGAATAGGGAAATATAAATTTTTTTATACCACTTTTGCAATTGTTAACTGGGCGTTTTCCAAAGAAGAATATGAGTCATTCTTTGTCTCAACCTTGATTGTAGTATTAACCGTGTTCGTGTGCATTTTTCTCGCTCACACTTGCTAGCACTTGCTCACACTTGGCGCATGATGCGGCACATGAAGAAACCTTCATACAGGTTTGTTGGGCATACAGTTATTGCGCCTTCAATTGTATTTGGGAGAAGTGGCACGCCTTGTTTTTCTAGAGTTGCTGCATCAATTGAATCAATGGTGTAGCGTCTGCCTTTTGAATTTGCACGCGCAAGCGCGTTGCGCACAATTTCCTCGTTTTCTCGCTTAAGCACAGAGCAAGTGGAATAAAGCACCACACCTCCAGGCTTTACAATTTCTAGCGCTTTAGAAAGAAGTGCTGCTTGTTTTTTGCAAGAATCTTTCACAAGCGCTTCCGAAAAACGCTTA
>CAZRFO010000252.1:0-2337 GCA_964599515.1 uncultured Eggerthellaceae bacterium
AAGCTGACGCAAGAAATCTATGAGCCAAGTGCGTGTACGTTGGTCAAGTCCGTTGAGCGGTTCATCAAAACAGTAGACATCTGGGTTCATGCTAACTATGCAGGCAAGAGCGACCTTTTTCTTTTCCCCGCCGGAAAGATTATAAGGTGCGCGCGTAAGCAAGTTTTCTATACCAATAAGCTTTGCAACATCTGACACACGCTTTGAGACTTCATCCTGTGAAAGCCCCATTTGAAGCGGCCCAAATGCAATTTCATCTTCTACGCTTGCGCAAAAAAGTTGGGCGTCACTATCTTGAAAAATGTAGCCTATACGCTGGTGCAGGCGCTTAGCAAACTTTACATCCTTCATGGCACGTTCGCTTACAACTTTGCCGTCAAATTCGTATGTACCCTGAGCTGGGAAAATAAGTCCATTGATGGCTTTAAGAAGCGTGGACTTGCCAGAACCATTGTCGCCCATTAAAACAACGCTGTCTCCCGCATGAATGTGAAGGTCAATGTGGCGAAGCACTGCGCGATTTTCATACGCAAAGCAGAAGTCTTTAAACTCAAGCAGTGGTTTTTCTTCACCTGCGCCATGATGTTCACGCAAATGTGCATGAGTGTGCTGCGGCGCGCTTTGCTGGACACCGGAATATGCATCCGAGTGAATGTTACTTGAGTGACATTCGCCTGCTTTATTGTTCTTGAAATCATCTTGAGTATGCGTCATAAAACGGCTCCTTGTAAATAAGCGAATGCTGCGACTATCAGGCAAAATAGTGCAACCCATGCAATATCTATAGCTTTAAATGTTTGCTTACGTGCGGATGTGTAGTTGCCGTCAAAGCCTCTACACGACATTGCCGCATAGGTGCTTTTTGCTGCTTCTGCACTTTTTAGGAACACAACGCCAGCCACACCGCCAATGCTGGTTCTTTCGCTTTTAGTTACGCCACTAGCCTTATTTGCGCCAACTGAGCGCAATTTCAAGCTTGTAAGAACTTCAATTGCAACGTTGCCTAAATCTACAATGTTTTTTAGCGCAAGGTCTATAGTCATTATGAACAAATTTGGCACATGAAACACGCGAAGGCCACCTGTTAGCTGGTAAAACGGTGTGCTTAGCGCCATTTCCATAAGCGCACTTGCGCTAGCAAAAGTTTTTGCGGCAATAAGCAAAGCAGAATGCGGCTGTCCCAAAAACGTAGCAGGCAACATTATCAAAAACGATAAAGCCGCCGCCGGAACACTAACTGCCGCTATGCGCGCAATTTTTTCTGCTGGAAATATACAAGCGCGTACTACAACAAGCGCTAACACGAAAAGCGTAAACGCAAAGTTTGTACTAAGAGCATTCAGCAAAATGAGCCCGATGACAAACAGCAATTTTACTGGCGCCGATGCAGAAAATTTTGCGGCGGCGCCGTCGTCAAGGCGAAGGTATCGCAATGTAGAAGTCACGGAAAGAAGCGAACGCAACACAAACGAATTGCGTTGCGTGCTTGGAGTGTAGTCCTCTGATGTTTTTAACCATTCTGGAATTGTGGATGTTTGGTTTGGCGTGGGCATTTGGCTTGATACTATCGTTTGCTGGCACTTGCGTGTCTATTCGTCAAAGTTCACTTTTTGCTTCATTGCGAGTGAAAACAACTTGAACAAAATTATTAGTAGTGCGACGCCTATAACGGCACTTAAAATGTACCCGCACGCTTCTGGCAACGCACCAATGGAGTAATCGGGCATGAATGCGCTCCATTCCCATCCGTTTGCAATTTGCGATGGAACATAGCCTAACATTTCAGATAAATCTTCTGCCCCCCATTCACCCCAGGCACTGCCAGTAGTTAGTAATCCTAGCGGCGTTGCTGCTATGAGGATGGCAATAAGTGCTGCAACTGGACCTAATGCACGGGCGGAAGTTGGCTGTTCGCTCTGCACACCTTCGCCAAATTTTTGTACGCTTCCCGCACCTTCGCCACCTTCTTCAGCGCCTTTAAGTAGGGCAAAATTTGGAGCTACTTTGCGAATAAACGCAAGAATGCATACGGTAAATGCAGCCTCGGCCGCACCACCAACAGTTAGGTGGCCTAATGCCATTGCCGGGATTGAAACTAGCAAAGGATACGGGCAATATAGCGCCTCACCTGCGGCGTTAGTAAAAAGAAGTGGCTGGATGCCAAATTCAATTGCGGCACACAGCGCCGCGCAATTTAGCGCAACATATGAAGCTACGCCAGCCGCTATAAGTTCTCCATGAAGGCTTTTTGTACGGCGCGCAATAAGTTTATAGATGCCGTAACCAATAAACGGCAATACGAAGGCCATATTGAAACAATTTGCACCAATTGCAAGG
>CAZRFO010000253.1:0-2334 GCA_964599515.1 uncultured Eggerthellaceae bacterium
CCCGGACCTTGGGATTAAGAGTCCCCTGCTCTACCAACTAAGCTAACGGTCCAAATAGGTTATGTAAAAAGTGCTGCGATAGTATAAACCTCGTAGCAGCATTCCCGCAAATGAAGGCGCCAAACGCCTTCTATAAGCGGCGCGATGGGGTGGGTAAAGGGACTCGAACCCTCGATCTCCAGAGCCACAATCTGGCGCCTTAGCCAACTAGGCCATACCCACCATGCGCGAAGAGATAGTATACGTTGTTTCACTTTTCATAGCAAGAAGAGATTTTAAAATTTCCAGATACGGCAAACTTGCACCATCTTAGTTTGATTGCAACTGCAACCTGGACACTGCAAAAGCAACCTGGACAGGTGTTCAGTTTACAAATTCAATTAACTCTTGCACCATCTTAGCTTGATTGCACCCTCTTATCCACAACCTCACATGGTCGCCTCAACCCTCTGCCTGCACGCCTCGCTACAACAAGTCACTCGTGAGACAAGATTGCTAAGAGAGATTTTCATAGCCAATGCCAGCAGTTCATAAAATAATGCCAGCGGTTCATAAAATAATGTCAAAAATTGTGTGCAAAATGTGTATCTTTCTGCTAATGTGCGCAATTAGCGTTTTTTTAAAGGAGGGTAATTCATGAAAGAATTTATTTCCAAATATACGGGTATGAATTTGGTACTTCGTATTGTCATTGGTCTTGTGATAGGTGTTGTTTTGGCGCTTATCATCCCAAATGCATTAGCTAGTGCGGCGGAAGGCTCTATTGGTGCTGGCATCTTAGGGTTTTTTGATGGACTAGTTAATATATTTGGCACGCTTTTTGTTGGCGCGTTAAAGGGCATTGCTCCAATTCTTGTTTTCTTCTTGGTTTCTACGGCGCTAAGCAGCGCAAATGTTGGCAGCGGTGGCTCAATGAAGCTTGTTATCTTGCTCTACATTGTTGGCACTGTGCTAGCTGCATTCCTTGCCACAATTATGAGCCAACTTATTCCGGTAGACATGGTTTTTGCAAGCGATGTTGACACTTCAAACTACGAACCACCAAGTGGCATAGCAGAAGTTCTAACAACGCTCCTTGCCAATGTGGTTGCAAACCCAATTGCATCCCTTGCAAATGCAAACTACCTGGGCATTCTTTTCTGGGCAATTTTGTTTGGTATAGCACTACGCACATTCGCTACAGAAGGCATACGCACAGGGTTCCATGCCGTATCTAGCGCATTTACGCAGGTTGTTCGCTGGATTATTGAATTTGCTCCATTTGGTATTATGGGCTTAATCTACAGTGCTGTTTCTACAAGCGGTATTGCAATCTTTACAGACTATGCAATGTTGCTTGTTGTACTTGTTGCCGCAATGATTGTGATGTTCTTGGTTATTAATCCAATCATCGTGTTTTTGACAATTCACAAAAACCCGTACCCATTGGTATTTAAATGCATCGCTCGTTCTGCTGTGACGGCTTTCTTCACTCGTTCTTCTGCTGCAAACATTCCGGTTAACATGGATTTATGCGAAGAAATGGGGCTTGATGAAGACCAGTATTCAATTTCCATTCCGCTTGGTGCAACAATCAACATGGAAGGCGCTGCCATCACAATTTCTGTTATGACTCTTGCAGCTTGCCATACACTTGGTATTCAAATTGACTTGGTTACAGCATTCTTGCTTTCTGTTCTTTCAGCAATTGGTGCATGCGGTGCATCCGGTGTTGCTGGTGGTTCGCTTTTGCTCATTCCAATGGCGTGTTCGCTCTTTGGCATTTCAAACGACATTGCCATGAGCGTTGTAGGCGTTGGTTTCATCATTGGCGTTATTCAAGACTCACTTGAAACTGCCCTTAATTCTTCAACCGACGTTCTATTTACTGCTGCAGCGCAAATTGCCCAGCATAAAAAGGAAGGCCGCGAACTTCCAAAAATCTAGCGCGCTAGTGCGTTTTAGATTTCGCACACATGAGAATTGACTTTGCTTTTAAGAAACCGTCAAACGTGGCGGTTTCTTTTTTTTTGGCGAAGTGTTCCGCATATCGAATTTACATGCACAGGTGGGTTTTATTTGCTATTATTCGTAAACGTTGTGCGGGCGTGGCGGAATTGGCAGACGCGACGGTTTTAGGTGCCGTTGGGAGACCGTGAAGGTTCAAGTCCTTTCGCCCGCACCAAACGTACTTTTCCCTAGCCAGTCACAAGCTGGCTTTTTCTTTCTTTACGGAATCACTCACATAGCGAAAGGACGCAGAACCGTTTGCAAAAAGCGTCTTGCAAATTGGACCGCGCGTGATATACTGCAAAAGTTGCAAATCAAGTGAGGTGCATTCGCCTCCACCTGTTT
>CAZRFO010000254.1:0-2314 GCA_964599515.1 uncultured Eggerthellaceae bacterium
GTCCATTGTGTATTTGTGGGCACAGCTACAAGCAGAAGCTGGTAAAGTTTCACACACTGCCCTTCGCGTAATAAGCGTTATTGCGCTTGTATGTGCAGTGTTGGTTCACTCCGTAACTGCATGGATTTTTGGCCTGCAACAAGCCCATGAATTCTGGCACACAGCATTATTAGGACCATGGTTTGTGTCTTCTGCACTTGTCTGTGGCACCGCTTTGGTTCTTGTTGTAGTTATAGCTTTACGCCGCGTTGGATACCTTGAACTCGACCAAATTTATGTTGAAAAGCTTGTTAAAATGCTAGGTGCATTTGTAATGGTTGACTTGTACTTCTTTGGATGCGACCTGCTTACCAGTGGATATTTTGGAGGCGAAGGTGCAGAAGTTGTAGCAATGCTTGCAACAGGCGCACTGGCACCTTTCTTCTGGTTTGAAATTATTGCTTGCGTAGTTTGCGCCGTTATGTGCTTCACTCCAAAGTTGCGAACAAACCCGCTGATTGTTGTTGCATCGGCACTGGCTATCGCTGGTATTTTCTGTAAGCGCGTTCAGCTGCTTGTTGGCGGTTTTCAAATTGCAAATCTAGATTATCCAGGCGTTATGACTTCTATGACAGTAACTAACTGGGAATCTGGCATGCAGGCGGCATATCAAGGAATGGTTTACTGGCCAAGCGCACTTGAGTTTGGTGTTGCACTAGGCGTTTTAGGTCTAGGAGCATTAATGCTTTGCGCTGGTTTGAAATATTTGCCGCTAAAGCCGGCTAAATAACAGGTACGGCTAAACAAGCTGCTTTTGTTATTGAACAAATCCTGACATAAATCGGTTTTGATTAAGTTCACAACAAAGTAGCTATAAGATGCGCCGGGTGTAAAATCATCCGGCGCTTATTTATACGAAGACTTATACAAATGCTTATACAAGGGCGCAGATTTAACGAAGGCGCACACTTAACAAAAGCGCGTGTCTGCATCTATTAAAACGAATACGCCGTTTTATATGACGACGTTCATTTATACGAATGGACAAAATATGCACAAAAGAATTCTTGCAACGTTTGCTGTTTTTATAGTTGTTGGCATATGCATTTTTGGTGCATGTTCTCTTGTTGAACCGAAGTCCGGCATCTATACCATAACATCAGAATCGCCGTGCCCTACCACGCAGTGCGCAAGCGGACAATGTCACGGCTTTGACAATGTACCAGATCCAGATGGAATACATGAAATGACATGCCCCGAATCAAGTTGTTCAAGCGTTGAATGTCATGCCTGGAATTCATTGGTTGACAGATACCACCAGGCAAGCGATGCAAGTCTTAACCTGTGGATTTTAGCCCCGGTAGCTTTGGTAGTAGGTCTAGTTATTCTTGTTCGCGTGCTTTCCAAAGGAGGCACAGATGAACACTAAAAAGATACTTACGATAGACACAATTGTGCTTGTAGTTTATCTTTTTGCTGCTAATCCTTCTATTACAGGCGTTTGTGTGCACGAATGGCTTGGACTGGCAGCGCTACTAGCCCTTTTGCTTCACGCTTCATTTGGAATAGGGCGCGCTTTTTCCAGCAAAAGCGCCAATCATGTTCGTGTTTCACCAGCACGCATTGTTCTTGACTCGCTTCTTTTGTTAACGCTTGCAGTATGTGTAATTTCTGGCATTATGATTTCTGGAGAAGTACTAAGAACTTTTGGCTTTTATGCAGAAGGCTACTTTTTCTGGGATCCATTACATGCAACTTCAGCTAAGTTATTACTTTCATTACTGCTTATACATATTGCAAGTCATTGGAAATGGTTTACGCTTCTATTCAAGAAGAAAAAATAGAAAGGTCAGAAATGGGAGAATCCATAAAAACATCCACAGGGGCACACGACAAAACAACATGGCAAGTGCGCGCTACAGCATGCGAACTCTTGGCTTTTTCTCTTCGTTATCCAAATGATGACTTGGTGCAAGTTATTTCATCTGGCGAATGGGCCGAAGCTGCACTTGAAATCGCTACTGCACTAGACGCAAAACTGCCTGAAAACTTTTCAGACAACGCGAATGCCTACACAAAAACAGAAGATGAGCAAACTATCTTACCTGCACAATCGACAGCTGGGCAATCACAGCGTTTTGACGTTACAGAAGACACACAAGCGCTCTTGCATGAACTGCGCGCAGAAGCAACACGGCTGTTCATAGGCGCACCTGAACCAGTGTGTTCTCCTTTTGAGGGCGTTTGGCGTGCAAAGGATGATGGAGTAAAAGCCCTTTTATTTGTAAACCCTCATTCCATGGATGTAGAACGTTTTTGCAAGTCGTGCGGGCTA
>CAZRFO010000255.1:0-2312 GCA_964599515.1 uncultured Eggerthellaceae bacterium
ACAAAGGCTTTGTGTGCGGGCAAAGTACTATATAATCAAACGTACCTATTGCGCACACATAACGAAGAGAACAAATTGCGCGCATGCAGTTGCAGATGAAAAGAGCTTGTTATGACAGAAGAATCTGATGTAGTTCGAACAGAAGCTCCAGTGATTCTTGGGGTTTTTGACAACTTAAAAAATAATGCAATTATTGTTCACCAGGAACGCTGTGCAAAGGTTCGCAATAGAAATGTGACCTGCCTAAAGTGTGCTGCTGCTTGCACAAGTGGTTGCATTTCCTTAAACGATGGACAGCTTGTTATAGACGAATCAAAATGTGTTGGTTGCGGCACATGTGCTACTGTTTGTCCAACTTGCGCCCTAGAGGCACGGAATCCTAAAGATGAACGCCTTTATGCAGAATGCAAAAAATCCATAAAAGATGAAACTTGCGTGATTGCATGCAATTTGGCGCTACAAGCCGCAGAAGGCCTAATAGACAATAAAAATGTTGTGCCCGTTGTTTGTGCAGGCAGAGTTGAAGAATCTCTTATTGTTCGTTTAGCTGTGGCAGGTGCAAAAGAAGTGCGCATTGTTTGTGGTAACTGTGAAATGTGCGCACAAAAGCTAGGGCATGAAACTGCTTGCATGGTAGCAAATTCAGCTAAAGAACTTTTAGCGGCGTGGGGCAAAGACGTATCTGTTGTTCTTTCGCATGAATTTCCAGAAAGCATGCTTTTATCTGGTGTAGCGCCCGAAAAGTGTGTTAGCGCTTACAGTGCGTTCTTTTCGCAGGAGCGTTCAAATCCAGCTATAAGTGAAAAGACAGAAGCAGATGGCGCAGGCGCTTGTGTAGGCGAAGATGGCACGGATGCTGGCGCGTCGACAGGTGATGGCAATGTGGACGCTGACGCAGCAGCAGTAGAGGACGCAGCAGCAGGCGAAGGTGCTACAACGGACGAAGGCCTTGCTTTTCACTTGCAGCACGTTATGGATGACGGCACGCTTCCGCATTTTATCCCAGACCGTCGCGAACGTTTACTTGACGCTCTTTGTGCACTTGGAGAACCAGTAAACAAAGAAATAAGTTCACGTATTTGGGGCTGCATTGTGATTGACGGTACAAAATGCGTATCTTGTAGGATGTGTGCCACGTTTTGTCCAACTGGTGCAATTACAAAATTTGATGAAGAAGACGGCGCATTTGGTGTGCGCCATTTCCCGGCAGATTGCGTTAAATGCTGCAGCTGCCAAGACATTTGCCCAGCAGATGCAATTTTGGTGCTTGATAAAGTGCAAGCGTCTTTCTTGGTTGATGGACAAACTCATCGCTATGTGATGAAAGAACGTCCAACTACAATTAATAAAGCGCATCAAATTTTGAGTCATATGCGAGTCCAAATGGAAGGCTCTGATATCTATGAGAGATAGGCGCGCCTAGGCGGGCTATTGCGGGCTGCAATTACGGAACCTTTCGCACGCGTAGCCTAAGTACGCTTAGCTCAAGAACCCGTAATTTCGCACACACTAGCTCCGCCGATGCGCGCCTACACCGCATCTGATATTAACCAGTAATTTTGTTTTTCTTTGAATGCGTGTTTTTGTCGCCGTAGCAAAAAAATGTTTTGTTAAAATCTTACTTTACGATTAAGACATAGCATATTTATATCAAGGACAAAATGGCGCAATCAAAGGAGATAAAAACACTCGATATTGGTTTTGACGTTGGTTCTACCACCATCAAAGCTGTCGTGCTTTCCAGCCAAAAAGAAGTTCTTTTTAGTGAATATACGCGCCATCACGCAAAGCAAGCAACTTGCCTTGCTAACCTGATGAAACAAGTGTTGGCAAGTTTTCCGCAAACTAAATTCCGCGTTGCAATTACTGGTTCTGGTGGGTCTGAACTTGCAGGGCGTCTTGGTGTAAATTATGTGCAAGAAGTAGTTGCAAACTCCGTTGCTATCCAAGAGCTTTATGGAAACGTAAGCACAGCCATTGAACTTGGTGGCCAGGATGCAAAGATGATATTCTTTTCAAAAGATGCATCAACTGGCAAAATGGTAGTTTCTGATATGCGAATGAATGGTAGCTGTGCTGGTGGTACAGGCGCCTTCATAGATGAAATTGCAAACTTGCTAAATATTCCAATAGAAGAATTTAATACTTATGCAGAAAAAGGAACTACGGTTTATAGTATTTCTGGCAGATGTGGCGTTTTTGCTAAAACGGATATTCAACCGTTGCTTAACCAGGGAGTTTCTAAGTACGATTTAGCACTCTCGGCCTTTCATGCAATCTCAAAACAAACTATAGGTGGGCTAGCTCAGGGG
>CAZRFO010000256.1:0-2282 GCA_964599515.1 uncultured Eggerthellaceae bacterium
ACCCGCCAAAGCAAATGGCAAGGGTGGGAACGTGTTGCATGCTTGCTGCGTGATGTTTTTTGCGAAGATTTAGCGCGCGAAGTTTGTGGCGAAGGTGCGCTGAGCTGCGTGGATGTTGCGTACGGAAGCGCAGCCGGGCTGGCGGACAACCAGATGGACGAAAAGACGCGCGATGCAGCGGCCGCAACCAAGCATTTGAACTGCGTGGATGTTGCGTGCGGGAACCTTCGCTTTCAGAAATTTTTGCTTAATGCATTTCCAAATGTGAGTTTTGACTTTTTGTGCTTGGACAATTGCGAAAGCCTCAAAGCGGAAGGTTATTTTGGCGAAATTTCCAAAAACGCGCGCGCAAACTTGCAGTTTTCGCAATGCGACATAGTCACATGTTTGTTGGAAGATGTGCCACTTCCAATACACAAAGAGCAAGCACAGTTGGCAAGTTCGTTTGGTTTTATGCATCATATCCCAGGATTTTCTGCACGCGCAGCTTTTTTGCGGCAACTGTTTGATGCAACGGCTCCTAGCGGATTAATTGTTGTATCGCTTTGGCGCTTTATGGATGACCCAAAGCTTGCCAAAAAAGCACACGCCTCGCACGAAAAAGCTTTGGTGGCGTTGCAAAAAGAACTTGAAGGCAGCAAGAATGGCGGCAGCGCGTTTTGCGACATCACGTCTGATGCCAACGCGCTTGCCAACAGCACGCTTGACCTTGACAAAAACGACTACCTGCTAGGCTGGCAAGAGCAAGGCGAATACTTCCGTTACTGCCACCACTTTGATAACGAAGAAATTGACGCGTTAATTGCAACAGCAATAGACACTGGTCTTGTGAGTTTGCTAGACCGTTTTGATGCAGATGGGCGCACAGAAGCGCTTAACACATACCTTGTTTTCAGACGCAAGTGAGACCTTCGCCACAGCAAAACGCCACAAGAAAAATCAAAGGTACAAGCACGTTTCAAGCGCAAGTGAGACCTTCGCCTGCTTAAAACAATACACTCAAAAACAGAGACGCGTGCAAGATTAAAGCGCTATCGCGGCCTTCGCCACCTTGCGCCGCAATCTGCCCTTTGGCGGCATTAACAAAAATGCGCCGCGTGGCTCCACATTCGCACGGCTAAAATGTTTCCGGTGAAAAATCTAGGAGGAATTTATGAACATTGTTTGTTTGGATCTTGAGGGCGTAACCGCGCCGGAAATGTGGATTGAATTTGCGGATGCGGCTGGCATTCCTGAGCTGCGCAAAACCACGCGCGACGAGCCGGACTACGACAAACTTATGCAGTATCGTCTGAAAATTTTGAAGGAACACGGCCTTGGACTGAATGAGATTCAAGCAACAATTGCAAAGGTTGATTTGCTTCCTGGTGCACGCGAATTTATGGACGAGTTGCGTTCATTTGCCCAGGTCATCATACTAAGTGACACTTTTGAGGAATTCGCTAAGCCGCTCATTAAAAAGCTTGGCAACCCAACTATTTTCTGCCACACTCTAGAAGTTGCACCAAATGGCGAAATCACCGGATACAAACTGCGCACGGACGACCAAAAATATAAGGCTGTGAAGGCTTTGCAGTCTTTGAATTTTGACACCATCGCCGCAGGTGACAGCTATAACGACTTGCGCATGATTCAAAATTCTAAAGCTGGCGCGTTTTTCCGAACAACAGACAAAATTAAAGCGGAGCATCCAGAAATCCCTGCGTTGGAAACTTATCAAGAACTTTTGGACTTCATCCGCGCAAACATGTAGAATTACCTTGCGCGTTTCGTAGCGCACGGATGTGAGTTTTCCCACGTGCATGATGCATCTGTGAGTTTTGCCACGTGAATGACGCATCTGTGAGTTTTCCAACATAAACGAAGGATTTTATGGCTAACATTTTTGACTTAATACCAGTTAGTTTTAACGCAGGCAAGTTGGACTCCCAGCTTGCCTGTTGCAATGATGCCAGCAAAAAATATGGCCTCACCCTCACACGCGAAGACATGGAGGCTCTTGAGCTGCAACATATTGAACTTCTGAAGCGCACCGAACGTGTTGAGTTTGGTCAAAGTAGCGTAGTGCAGCTTGTTGAAGGTTTTGCGGCTAGTCCCTATATGCAGCAAGATGAATACGCAGAAAACCTGGAAGATTTACAAGAAGTGTTCTATGACCTGCGTGAAAGAGCCGGTGCCGATGTATTTGATGAAGAAATCATCGACGGCATGAGGCTTTTGTTTGATGGCGATGCAGGCGGAAGCGTGGAAATGCTTGCAAATTGTTCGCTAGATGAGATTTT
>CAZRFO010000257.1:0-2256 GCA_964599515.1 uncultured Eggerthellaceae bacterium
AAAAGATTGAAAGCGAATGGGCGCACCTGATGTTTCTATTGAACCAAGGTGCTAGCGAAACGTCCTGCAATGAAAGTGTTTGCGGGCTTGGAGAAACAGCCTGGAGTGCGACTGCCAGCACGCCAGCAGAAGTAGCCAACAACGAAACATCTTGTACATTCTTGGAAAAAGCCTGCGACGATGGCGCTTCCAACACTGAATGTGTACAGCTGCAGCTTGTTCTAGAGCAATTGTTTAACTTCATCACTTTTGGCTGCTTGGATGCGCAATTCGCAAAGGCGCTTGTAGATTTAACTCCAACTGAGTTGCTAAGTGAATCTGATATTTTGACAAGCGAACTTAAAGACGCAAAAACAACGCAGGCATGCCTCATGAAGACAGATTTAGATGACGCCTCCCGCATCAAAAACATGTGGACTATATCTTCAAGCGAAACGTTTGTAATTGGAAGATACACAAGTTGTAGCTGCATTGAAATGAACAAAAACGTATCGCATAATCAATATCAAATTACTTATACTGGAAACGCGTGGTATTTAACAGACCTAGGTTCTAAAGCGGGAAGTGTTGTAGAGCGTGATGGTGTGGTTGTTTGGGATAGCACCCAAGAGCCACCGCATAGTTCTTTTAAACTTGAATACGGCGACAACATCGTGTTAGCTAAAAGCGTTCGTTACTGGTTTGTGTCTGTTCAAAAATAAAAAAAACATAAAGAAAAAGTTGCACAACTTTATTTTTTACTTCTTGAATCTTTTTGCCATATGCTTGCGTTGAAAAACACAAGTTGGCGAAAGGAATTAACAGTGAAGTTGCAAGGATTGAGAAACTCAGAGCATCAAGTAGTATCTCTTCAATTGGAAGGAAAGACAAAATACATTGACAGAAGCGCATTGCAAGTGCTTTTGTCTCAAAAAATACATGGGCTTGTGGCGCCTTCGCTTTTGCCTAATTGCGATAATCCAAAGCTTTTTAGATACGATGTCTCTGGCAAAAAACAACTTAGTGAACTGCTTAAATGCGGGATTGACGTAGACAATGCTGTTTTCTTGTTACAAGAATTGTATGAGTGTTTAGCAGAAGCGTATTCATTTGGTTTGCGCGCGGAATGTTTTGTCTTGCGCCCAGAGTGGGTTTTTGTTGATGACTCAAACAGCGAAGACAGCACAAGCAATGAAAGCGACGCAAGTAGTGAAGATGGCGCAAGTAACGGATGCTCCGCCAATGCGCACATAAATCTCATTTATCTTCCACTCACTTGTTTAGATTTTGATGTTCACGATGTTGGTGTTTTGAAACAAATCTTGAATTCTGTAGTAGCTTCAAATGGGGAAGATGAAGCTTTTTTGCTCCGAGTGCAGCACGCATTTGAACAAGCTTGTAAAAACGGCTCAAATGTTTACGATTCTGCATCTTCGTTAAACAAATTTTGTATGCAGCGTGAATATTTTGCTGGTAAATATGGCCTTTTTTGGGAAGAGAGAAATTATTTTACCGTGTTAAATGAGTTCCCATTTTGTATTGGTAGGGCATCATATAACAATCTTTGCTTATCTGAATGTGTAAGTGTTTCTAGGGAACATGCTAAGCTGATATTGGAAGATGGTTTTCTGAAGGTTGTAGACTGCAATTCTCTTAATGGCACATTTGTTAACAGTTCTGCGGTTTCTTCTGATGAAGCGCATACTTTAGAAGAAGGGCAAATTTTGCGTTTAGGCAGCGAATCGTTTATTCTTCAAAAAACTAGTAATTCGCTATAAATATTTACCACACAACAAAACCGCAAATGGGTGAGCCATGTGAATATATGCGCAACGGGAATATCGCTTCGTGGGCCAATAAAACCCCAGAACACAGATGCGTTTTGCGTAAAAATTGCCGCTACTTCTTTTGGAGAATGCTCGTTGCTTGCGCTTTCTAGTGGTGCGCCACATGCATACAATGGGGAACTTGCATCTGCTATGTTTGCGCAAGCGTGTTCGGCGTGGTTTGAACAAGAGATGCCTAACATTGTGCAAACCTGTCAAGGCAATGACAATCTTATGAAACAATCACTTCATGTGGAATTAGACGCATTTATGCAAAAGCAAAATAGATTGTTATTTTGCTATGGGGCGGAAAATAAGTTTTCTTTTTGGGCATCGTGTGCTGTTTTTTGTACGTGGAAAGAACATTTTATTTGCGTTTGTGCTGGTAGCGTTGCTGTTTTAAGCATAAAAAATACTATAAGTAACGTGCTGTATTTAAAACGTACAAACT
>CAZRFO010000258.1:0-2237 GCA_964599515.1 uncultured Eggerthellaceae bacterium
CAAAAAAGGAACGCGCCATGCCGTATGCGTTTGCATCGCCGCCTAAAACTACTGGAGTAAACTCTACCGAAGACATATGCTCTCTTTCCGTTCATTGCGTGAAACTCAACCTAAATTTTTACAACGCTTTATTATAAGCAGGTTACGAAAAAAGCATGCGCCCTGTTTTGCCACGTGTTAGAGCAGACGGCATGTATGGCGCAAGAAACATGAGTTCAAAAATTTTAGGAGAAGCGAAGTGCCCAAACACGCAAATTTAAACGAGCAAGATATTGAGTTTGCTCGCGCGCGTCACGCAAGACCTTCTTCGCGTCCTAAACATGCTAGACCTTCTTCGCGTCCTAAACATGCAAGAAATTTTGATGTTGCGGAAGACGACCTTGACGCAAACGAATATGTTGCGGCTGGTAAAGGCGCAAACGAAGCTGCAGCTCGCACTGAACAAACAAGTGTTGTAAGCCCTGCTGCAAAGGAAGATTCTGCAGCACCTTCTGTTGCTCGTTCAACTGCGTTAATGTCAATTGCAACATTGGGATCGCGCGCAACTGGCTTGGTGCGCACATGGGCAATGGCTTTTGCTATAGGCAATAGTTTTCTTACTAGCTCTTACCAAATTGCCAACAATATGCCAAATACAATCTACGAGCTTGTTGTTGGCGGTATTTTGGGCGCTGCATTCATCCCGATTTTTCTTCTGCAAAAAGAACAACGTGGCGAAGAAGAAAGCAATCGTTTTGCGTGCAATGTGTTAAATCTTTTTATCGTTGTTTTGGGAATACTTACTATTCTTGCAATTGTTTTTGCTAGACAAGTTATATGGACTCAAACTTTTGCAGAAGGAAGTTCTGAAGAGGTTATTTCTTACTCTGTTAAGTTCTTCCAAATTTTTGCAATACAAATTATGTTTTACGGTCTTGGCGGAGTTATTACTGGAATGCTCAATGCAAACAGGGTGTATTTCTTGCCATCGCTTGCGCCCGCGCTAAATAACGTGATTGTGATTATTTCGTTTTTTGTCTACATTCCGCTTTCGTATTTAAATCCAGATTTAGCAATAATCGTGCTTGCTGTTGGAACTTCTCTTGGTGTAGTAGCGCAATTTGCAATACAAATACCAGCTCTTGTTAAAGGCGGCTTCAAATACTCGTGGTTTATAGACCTGCATGACCCAGCACTGCGTGAAGCGGTAAAGATTGCAATACCTACATTCATTTACATTGTTGGCACAATGGTTTCGTTTTCTTGCAGAAATGCGTTTTCCTTACAAGCCGCGGACAACGGCCCTTCTACCTTGATTTATGCGTGGACGTGGTATCAATTGCCGCATGGAGTTGTTGCAGTTTCGCTTTCTAGAGCGCTGTTTACAGAAATGAGCGCAGATGCAGCTAAAGGAGATGTGGCTGCACTTAGAGAACACGTTGTTTCCGGGATTTCCGGAACGCTGCTTTTGATAATTCCGTTGGCGTTTTTGATGGGAGCGTTATCGACCCCGCTCATGCAGCTTTTCCGTGCTGGAGCATTTAGCGCGCAAGACGTTATAACTGTGGCGCAAGTTTTGAGCATTTGGGCAATAAGCCTGCCGTTTTATTCGGTAAGCATGTTTATGTATAACGTGTTTGCCAGTGTTCGCAAATTCCATGTGTTTGCAATTATTAGCTGCGCTTTGGCGGTTGTTCAAATTGCAATGTATGCGGTTCTTTGCAATCCGTCATCGCTTGGTTTATACGGTGTGCCAATTGCAGATTTGGTATATTACGGCGCCATTTGCATAATCAGTGTAATTGCTAGTCTCAAGCATATTGGAAGCGTTCCGTTAGGAAAAATACTTTGGCTTGCGCTGCGAACAGTTGTGGCTGGAGCAATTGGCGCAGTTGTTGCTATTGCGGTTCAGTCTGTTTTGCCTTCTTTGGGAGACGGCATTGTAAGCGGGCTTGTGCAACTTGCAACATGCGGAATTATTGGGCTTGTAGTTTCTTTTGCGCTGTGTGTGCTTTTCCGAATTCCTGAAGCTAGTCTTGTTACGCGCGTAATTACACGATTCTTACCTAAACGCGTCTGAACGGGCTACTGCACGCTGCGAGAACCACGCTCGCTCGCACGCGGCGCAATAAGGCCGCTTAGCTCGTCTCGCGGAACCTCTCGCGCACATTAGCTCCGTTGATACGCGTTTATTTTTACCTATGCGTCTGAACGGGCTACTGCACGCTGCGAGAACCACGCTCGCTCGCACGCGGCGC
>CAZRFO010000259.1:0-2218 GCA_964599515.1 uncultured Eggerthellaceae bacterium
CACTTCTTTTGCCCAAGCATCTGGGCTAGTCTATTTGCGGTTTATCAAAAATTAACCCGCGTAGTTTTCTATTTCAATATGCTTAATAATATCGCCCTTGCGAAGACTTGCAATAACATCAAAGCCTTCTATAGTTTGACCAAAAACTGTATAGTTTGGATCTAGAAAATGCTGTGCACCTAGGCAGAAATAGAATTGCGAACCAGCAGAATTTGGATTAGAAGAACGCGCCATGGCCAAAGCGCCATCTTCATGGCTGTTGTTTGGATTTGTGGTAAATTCTTCGTGGATTGAATAACCAGGACCACCAGTGCCAGTACCTAGAGGGCAACCACCTTGAATAACAAATTCTGGAACATAACGATGAAACGTAAGACCATCGTAAAAACCCTTTTTAGAAAGTTCAACAAAATTTCCAACATGAATAGGAGCATCCTTGCCAGCTAGCTGTACGCGAATATCACCCTTGTTTGTTTGAACAACTGCAATTTCTTCGCCTGTTGGCTTGTACTCAGGAGTATAAAGAGCCATACAACAACTTCCTTTCAGTCTAATAACGAGTGCTTTTTAAGCACACATGAGAACAAATCTACGCATACAAGGCTAAAGTTTATCAGAGATTTGCCTATGCGTATAAAATTCACGCAAAATACCATACCTAACGCCCGTCATACTGGACGAAAGAGTCATTTTTTGTACGCAAAAAAGCTAATCTAGTCCGTGAAGCGTTTAATATGGCCAATCTACACAAGAATGGCGCAAATATGCTTATGGCAGCTAAAAGGCTTTAACATGTAATTTTGTATGGCAGCACGCAGCGCCATACGTGTAATTTTACTCAGTATTTAACATGTAACTTTACACGTGAATGTGTGGTGCCCTCGATAGGATTCGAACCTACGACTTTCTGCTCCGGAGGCAGACGCTCTATCCCCTGAGCTACGAGGGCGCGCATGCGTGGACAATTATACGCTATGATAAGCGTGACATCGTAAAAGCTTTTTAAAGAATGTGGTAGCGGTTGAACGAACAAATTAACATAGAACGCATGGGAACAGACGAATGCGGCATTGGTCATCTAAGCAACGGAAAAACTATTTTTATACCACGAAGCGCGCCTGGCGACATAGTTAAAATAGAAATTGAAGAAGAAAAAGAACGCTATGCAAAAGGGCGAATTCTTGAAATGGTTTCTGCATCAGGTGCGCGTGTAGAGCCAAAATGCGCATTGTATGAGTGTTGTGGAGGGTGTTCTTGGCAACATCTAAACTATGAAGAACAATGTGCTAGTAAAGCAAATGCTGTTGCATCTTCGCTTACACATATTGCAAAGCTCGATGAAAATTTGCTTGAAAATATTCTATTGCCAATAGTTGGCTCTAAATCCCAATTCAACTACAGAAACAAACTTGAACTTTCAGTTGTTACAAACGCAGAAGGTAAACTAGACCTGGCGTTTTCTGGCCTTCATGGAATCGGAAATACATTCCCAGACACTTGTGCGCTTGCCTCTAAACTATTAGATGGCACACCTAAAGCATTACGCGGAGCTCTGCGTTTTTTGCAAGGTCAAGATGATTTAGGGCTTTTCCGTGTAGGACTTCGTGCAAGCGAAAGAACTAGAGACGTTGAACTTGCCCTTTGGACAGCCCCTTGTGCGTTCCCGCGCGCCCACGCAGTAAAAATACTCACGAGCGCACTCCCAAATCTTACAAGCATCGTGCGCGTGATTGCACAACCTGGCAAAGCACGCAAAATAAAACAAATTGAAAAACTTTACGGAAACGGCTACTGGGAAGAAAACCTATGCGGAGCGCGTTTTTGTACTAGCGCTCCATCGTTTTTCCAAGTGAATACGCAGCAGGCAGAAACTCTTGTTAACTTAGCTATAGAATATTTAAGCGAAGGCGCCGCAGAAGGTGCTGCACTTGAAAACAAAAATGTTGCAAATTCGGCAACGACAACAACAAATGCGCAGTTCAAAACAAAACGCGCACTAGAAAACAAAAACGTTGCAGACCTTTACTGCGGAGGCGGAACGTTTTCAATTCCGCTGGCACGCGCTGGCGCCAATGTAAGCGCAATAGAGGCAGCAAGTTCCTCCGTAAAAGATTTGAGGCGAAATGCACGCAATAATTCAGTTGATTTAAACATCATTGGTGGCGACGCAGCACGTGAAATCAAAAAACTCCCAGTGCCAGACTATTTAGTTGTAGAC
>CAZRFO010000260.1:0-2218 GCA_964599515.1 uncultured Eggerthellaceae bacterium
TTACAGTGCAACAGCTAGACCAAATCTTTGAACTTCTGCGCGCGCTTCCGCTAGAACAACGTAAAAAAGTTTGTGGTCTTCAGCCACAGCGCGCAGCTGTAATTGTTGGCGGCACGCTTATTTTGCAAGAAGTATTGCGCGCTGCACATCTTGATTCTTTTACGGCAAGTGAGTCTGATATCCTGCAGGGGATTATTTTGAGCGCGGTACAGGAATAATTGTCACAAGTTTTGTCTTTTTTGCTAAACTATGCAAAGCTAAGTGGGAGCGTGGCGGAATGGCAGACGCAGCGGACTTAAAATCCGCCTCTTCGGAGTGAGGGTTCGAATCCCTCCGCTCCTACCAGTTATGACATAAAGGCTTTGGCAAATCTGCCTGTCAGCAAATCCAAATTCGCAGGTAAAAGCCAAGTTTAAATAGATAATCCGCGGGGCAGGCACGGTCAATGCGCTCCGCGAATTTGCATGTAAAGGCGTAAACTGGAAAAGCAGGCTATGACAATTAACGTTAACGACTTATTCGATTTAGATTCATGCCAACCTACATCATTTCAGGATTATCTTGAACAATATGCAGACAAAGTTGGAGAAATTGTAAATTCCTACATACCGCATGGCAGCCATCCAGACATGGACGCTTATTTGTATGAACCGCTGTACAAGTTCAGCCAGAATGGCGGTAAGCGCCAGCGCCCACTTATTTGTTTTGCTGCATGTTTAGCTGTTGGTGGAGACCTAAACCGTGCAGTTTCAAGCGCGGCTGCAATTGAACACTTTCACACGGCGGCTCTAATTCACGATGATATTGCAGATGAAGCGGAACTCCGTCGTGGAGAAAAATGCCTGCATCTAACGCAAGGTTTGGGGCTCGCAATCAATATGGGTGACCTGGGACTTTCTTTGGTCAACGGCACCGTTATTAAAGACCCTTTGCTAGAAGATGACGTAAAGGTGCGTGTGGTTACAGAACTTATTGAAATGACACGCCGCACTATTGAAGGCCAGGCTCTAGATATTGGCTGGGCGCGCGATGGTAGATATGACATCACGCCTGAAGATTATCTTGTTATGGCAACGCATAAAACGGCGCACTATTCTGGTGCTGTTCCGCTGGCAATTGGTGCAATTGTTGGCGGTGGAACAGCAGAACAAGTTGAAGCTTTGCGCAACTATGGTTTAGACACTGGGCTCGCCTTCCAAATTCAAGACGACTTGCTTAACTTAATAGGCACAGAGGAATCAACAAAGAAGGATTTCAGGAGCGACATCACAGAGGGCAAACGCACGTTAGTCGTTGTCCATGCGCTTGCGCATTCAAGTAAAAAAGACCGTTTGATTCAAATACTTTCTTCGCGCGAAAAAGACCCAAAAGTTTTAGAAGAAGCGGTTGCCATTATGCAGGAATCTGGCAGCATAGATTATGCACGCAGCTATGCAGAAAACCTTACAAGCATTGCGAAAAATCGCATCGTAGACATGCTTCCGGCTTCCCATGCGCGTGATCTAATTGTTTCTATGGCAGATTGGTTTGTTAGCAGGTTGCACTAAATGAAGGCTCTTTCTTTAAATGACACTGGAGCTGGAGTTGTAGATGTACAACAGCGCTTAGTCACGCTTGGAATTCTAACAGATGCGCAGGTAAGTGGCACATTTGATGAAGATACGCAGCGCGGCATGCAAGTTTTTTGCCAACAGCTTGGAATGTCATTTGAAGGCGAAGTGACCGAAAAAATATGGTCTGCATTGGTTGATGAAAGCTATCAACTTGGAGACCGTTCTTTATTTTTGAAAATGCCTTATTTTCATGGCAACGATGTTCGCCAACTTCAGCAGGCGCTTGGTGCTCTTGGTTTTGCTTGCGGAAGCGAAGATGCAATTTTTGGTGCACATACAGAAGCTGCATTGCGAAAGTTTCAGTTCAACATGGCACTTGATGCAGACGGCATTGCTGGTGCCAATACATATCAAGCAATACAAAACTTGCATCATTCTTGGGAAGGCAAACCTTCGTTGCATATTCAAACCCATCTTGGTCTTGCACGTGTCGCGGATGTTTTAGGACGCCATGCACTTTGTTTCTTTGGAACCGATGACTTTTCACGCAATGTTGCTTCGCGTATTTCTAATTTGGCGCTTGCAACTAACCCTTCGTCACACATTGTTAGTGCAGAATCTTTGCTTGTTGCGCCGGATGAAACAATGCTTCTTGTGCATGTTGT
>CAZRFO010000261.1:0-2218 GCA_964599515.1 uncultured Eggerthellaceae bacterium
GTCCATGATTATCCTTACATTTTTTACTTGTTAATGTGTGGCTGCAATTGCGCGCTAGTTTGCGCAGCCGCATTTACGCACTCGGTTGCGCTGCCGCATTTACGCACTCGGTTGCGCAGCTGCATTTACGCACTCGGTTGCGCAGTCGTTCGCGCACTCACAACCCATGGTTTTCCTTATTATTTTTACAATTTTTTGCTTGAACAAAGCATACTACTATCGCAAACTAAAGTACTAAAAATTTGGTGAAATTTAACAGTAAAGTGGCTTAACTACAATACTGTTACAAAGCAAATAATTGTATTATTGCTATACTTGCTAAACACAAACAAAAATGTAAGGAAGTCTAATGCAAAAACCTGCAAAGTCTCAGCAAAAAACGGCTACTTCACAATCAAACAAACAAGCAACGAATAGAACGCAACCTATGAAACCACACCAACCAGCACCTTGCGTGAAACCAGCTAAACAGCCAACAAAAAAATCGCTCAAAGAACGTTTTGGTAACTCTTTAGCTATCATTTTAGCAACGGATACTTCCACTACACCTTTAGTTGTAAATTTTGAAGACAAAGAGAAAAAGCCTGTTACTTGTGTCGCTCTTGATGAAAAAGGCGCGCCAATTCCAACACCTCGCGCGTTGCAAAAATATGAAGAAAAAGAAGCATTGCGCTATGCAATTGAACTTGCGCTTGATTGTTGCCTAAAACATATATTGGTTTTAGTAGACGGCCCAGATTCTTATCAAAAAGACGTAAACGCAATAGTTGATGATATAAACACAAAGAAAAAGCAGTCTGTTGAAGTAATTACTTACAACAAAGACAAAGCAGAAAAAGCACGCACATTTAGCAACAACTTTGAAATCATTGGCATTCGCGCCTATGAAATGCGCATTGCAAAATCGTACTTAAAAAATCTTGCTTGCACCGATGCGCTATTTTTAAGCTGTGACCAGGTAAGACTTTCTCCTTCTCACATTGCAAGTTTATACGATGAACTGCATGCGTCGCAAGATTTGGAATACATTAGCTCATGGATTATGTGGCTACCAAGAACTCCTATCATCATGAAAAAGGAATTTCTTGATTCTCTTTGGGAAGGCAACCGCACAAAGGTTCTTGAAGAAACAAAATCAAGACCTTATCCGTTTCTGAAGACAAAAGAATTTGTTTTTGGAGAAGAACACCTAGAAGCAAATTCAACTGTGCCAGATGAGTTTAAATCGTTTTTGGAAAAACATACCATGAGTGCGCTTGCTGCAGTGCACTTTGCAAAAGCAAATAAAGCAAATGATAAAGAAACAAAAGAGCTAATAGGAGCTTTAAACGATGAAGATAAACTTCTTGTAGAAAAAGCCTACAAGATACAAAAAATGATGAAGGGCACACTTTCAAAATCTGACACAAAAGAACTTGCAGAGCTTGATAAATGGGCGCAAAGAAACAAGTTGGACTTCCCTATTTTCCAAGACAAGAAACATAAAAATTCCCTTGTTTACCTAGATAGCGCAGCCACTTCCATGCGCGCAGACGCCTCCATTAGTGCCCAGCGCAACTTTGAAGAGCACGAAAACGCCAATGTGTATCGTGGTGCATATGAACTTTCTGCTCGTGCAACACTTACCTTAAACGACACAAGGCAAGCACTAGAAACGCATCTAAACTCAGAACGCAGACAAACAGTCTTTACTAAAAACACGTCTGATTCATGCGCACTTGTTGCACGCAACTGGGGCGAATGGAACATACACAAAGGCGACTATATTGCACTTCTTCCCGCAGAACATCACTCAAACATGCTTCCTTGGACTATGCTTGCAAAACGCAAAGGCGCACAAATAATTTGGTTACAGATGAACCCAGACGGAACAATTGATGAGCAGGCATACAAGCAAGCTATGCGCAAAAAACCAAAACTTGTATGCATGGCCTACATTGGAAACGTGTTTGGCATTACTTACCCAATTGCTCATTTATGTGAACTAGCTAAAAAATCTGGCGCGCGTTTCTTTGTTGATGCCGCACAGGCGTTTCCGCATCTGCCAATTGACGTTGAAAAATTAGGCGCAGACTTTGTGGCTTTTTCTGCTCATAAAGCTTACGGCCCTATGGGAATTGGCGGGCTTTGGATAAGCAAAGAGGCATTCGCAGAAATGGACCCGCTAGAAGCAGGCGGAGGAACAATTTCTCATGCAGAATTAGACGGCTATTATCTT
>CAZRFO010000262.1:0-2216 GCA_964599515.1 uncultured Eggerthellaceae bacterium
CCATGCCGCCGCCACGCGACAAAGGCACAGCAACAAAACTTCGCGCATCACGCCGCAACGCAGTCACGCACAGCTCCAACATACAGCCGCCAGCATCACTTACACGTAAAACAAAATATTGTTGTAACTTGGAACCGGCCAATAGTCACGGCTTGTAATAATTTCAAGCCCGTCGATTTTTTCACGCAAGGCCTCCATTGCAGGAACAACTTTTGCTGCATAGCACTGAGCGCGCTCAAGTATGTCTTCTTTCGCAAGAGCTTCATCATGCACTTCTTTCAAAGTTGCATATGCGGCGGATGCTTCCGTAATTCCAGCCGTAAGATTATCAACAAGCGCTTTTTGCGTTGAATCATCAACGTTAATCGCGCGCAAGTTTTGCGCAACAGCCGCAACATCTCCAGCGTAACGCGTAATTGCTGGCAAGTATGTACGCATAGTCATACGCTCCATGACGCGTGCTTCAATATTGCGCAGCTTGGAATACGTTTCCAACTTCACTTCATAACGGCTGCGAATTTCCGCCTCGCTCAAAACGCCAAATTCGCCAAATAGGTCAAAAGTTTTTTGGTCGAGCATGCACCTAGCAGCCTCTACCGTATTACGATTGTTGGCAAGTCCACGGCGCGCAGCTTCTTCTTCCCATTCTTTTGAGTAGCCGTTTCCGTTAAAGATGATGCGCTGATGTTCTATGAGCGTGCGTTTAATGTAAGCAAGAACCGCAGCTTCAAATTCCGTTTCTGGCGTTCCCTCAAGTTCATCCGCAAACTCTTTCAGGCTTTTCGCAACCGCTGTGTTTAGCACCGTGTTACAGTCCGCCAAATTTTCATTTGAGCCCGGCATGCGGAATTCAAACTTGTTTCCAGTAAACGCAAACGGGCTTGTGCGGTTACGGTCTGTAGTGTCCTTCTCAAAGTTTGGAAGAACGTCTACGCCTAAATCCATGAACGCGCGGTTAGCGTTTTCGTAGTCACCGCCGTTTATGAGAGTGTCTACTACAGCGTCAAGTTCATCACCCAAAAAGATTGAAACAATTGCTGGTGGCGCTTCATTTGCCCCAAGGCGGTGATCGTTTCCGGCACTTGCGACAGAACAACGCAAGAGCTCTTGGTAGTCATCTACAGCTTGGATAACACACGCTAGCAAAACCAAGAAACGCAGGTTTGACATGGGGTTATCGCCAGGGTCTAGCAAATTTTTTCCAGCCGAAATTGACCAGTTGTTGTGCTTGCCGCTGCCGTTAATGCCTTCAAATGGCTTTTCGTGCGTCAAACATGCAAGACCATAATTACCAGCAAGCAGGCGCATCTTTTCCATTGTGATAAGGTTTTGGTCAACGCCGCTGTTAGCGTTTGTGTAAATTGGAGCAAGTTCATGCTGAGCAGGCGCAACTTCATTGTGCTTTGTATGCATAGGAATTCCAAGCGCCCAAAGTTCGTCATCAAGTTCCTTCATAAAGTTGTTAACAGAAGGCCTGATTGCGCCAAAATAATGCTCGTCAAGCTCTTGACCCTTGCAAGGAGCAGACCCAAAAAGCGTACGCCCAGTCATGACCAAGTCTTCGCGCGCAGCATAATCTTTTTCGGGAATTAGGAAGAACTCTTGTTCTGCACCAACTGTTGTAACCACATGAGTTGGATGTTCCCCAAAAAGAGCAAGCATGCGCTTTGTTTGTGCAGAAATTGCTTCCATTGAACGCAAAAGCGGGGTCTTTTTGTCAAGAGCTTCACCAGTGTAGCTACAAAATGCTGTAGGAATGCACAAAACTTCATCTTTAATGAATGCATAGGATGTTGGGTCCCATGCAGTATAGCCACGCGCCTCAAAAGTCGCGCGCAAACCACCAGATGGGAAGCTTGAAGCGTCTGGCTCGCCCTGAATGAGCTCTTTGCCAGAAAACGTCATGATGGCGCCGCCTTCTGCCAAGGGGGTAAGGAAGCTGTCATGTTTTTCAGATGTCACACCAGATAGAGGCTGGAACCAATGAGAAAAATGCGTTGCGCCGCGCTCTATTGCCCACTCTTTCATGGCTTTTGCAACAGCGTTTGCAAGTTCTAAATCAAGCGGCTGGCCTTCATCGACAGTTTTCATGAAACGTTGATACATTTCATCGGAAAGCGACTTTTTCATTGCTTTCTTGTCAAACAGCATCGAGCCGTATTCTTCTACGATTTCACTCATCATGCCTCCAATTTAGAAATTGAGCTTCCGTTTTG
>CAZRFO010000263.1:0-2208 GCA_964599515.1 uncultured Eggerthellaceae bacterium
TATATCACGAAAATTCAAGCACAGGACTATGAGTGAATATACCTTGCCGCCATTGCCAAACGTGAGATACTAAAACACTAGGCCAACTTACTCCCAGACGTAGTGCGTGGAATACATTATTGCATAGGCATCTTGCGCATCAACGCCATCTCCACCGCCAACAACATCAGCGCGGTTTCGCATTTCTTCATAGTCGCTTCTTGTTGTGTATTCGCCATTTGAAATGTCGTAAGCGGCTTGCGCGTCTACAACATTTACTCTTCCGTTTGCGTTAACGTCGCCTTTCGCGTATTCCTTGTAAGACGAATCCACAACAACGTAAGGCGCATCCGTTGCGTTAAAACTCCAGGTTTGATCTGGCATTGCAGATGAACTTTCCGTGTTGCCATGCAGGTTAGGGTCAACGTATACTTGCGCATCGCTGCTAGAAAGATAATCTGCATCCGTCAACCAGTCTGCATCACAACCATTAGGGTCACAAACTGGATTGATTATGCGAATGGAAAAATCGCAACTGCCTTCATATCCTTGAGGCATCTCAAAACCAATGCGATATGTGCGCACACTACCAGGGCGCAGCACGCCACCTTCGTCATAAATATTGTCTGCCTCATAGTATACCGGGTTGCCATTTTCATCACGCGTTGGATATCCGTCACTGTCAAGCGACTGCTTGTAGTTGTCCGCGCTTTTTTGCACGTAATTTTCAAGATGCGAATATTGCGTTTCCTTAAAACAAACTCCGCTTGCATTGCAATACTGCACGGTAAAGCCGGTGATGAACCAGTTACCCATGTTTGCAAGTTGCACGTCTAGCAGCACGGTTTCTCCAACTGCAGCATAAGGGCTTACAGTGCGAAGCCCCATTACGTGCAAGCCCAAAACGCCCGGAACGGCAATGTGGTATACATCTGCAATGTGGTAAACGTCATCCATTGAATACGAATCATTAAGATTGTATGTAAGAGAAGAATCAGTCTTTTCAACTGCGGAAATGCAAGTTAGAACAAAGTCGCGCCTGCCAGATGTGCAGTCAATTACGTCAATGTTATCTGGGCAAAAATCAAGTTGCGCAATAGGGTAAAACTCAAAATAGGTGCCTTTAGAGCTAATCCAGCGAGTTTCAAGAAGTTCGTAGCGCTTGACGTCTGCGCCTTTGCTCATGTAGGCATCGCCAACTGTGCCGTAATTGTTGTCATCAATGTAGATGTTGCTAAACAACTTTCCACCTTTTGCAATGCCATCCAAAACATCACTATCTACTGGTTTAATTTCTTCTTCAACAGCGCGAACAGCATACAAACGCCTACCGTCATGGCTGGCAAAAAACTTCTCTATCTTAGTAGCTCCATCTGTGGTTTCTGTAGAAAGCTTTAGGTAGTTGTCTTTTGCAACTTTTACTATCTTGAAATGGCGCTCTGAAAAAGCAAGCGGGTCTTCATCTCCAGTGCGAATAACACCCTCTTGAAAAGCAAACGCCCATTGACGGTCGTCATCTTGGTAAGAGCGCTTTATCAGGCGAGTTACACCAGGTAAATCAAGCTTGTCTGCAAGCCCATAGGAATTTTCGCCAAAATACGCCGACCTCACAAAGCTAATTGGCGTACCTTGCGTTGCATCATCGCTGCTTCCAATCACTATTCCACGTCTGCCACTCCACCCAAGAATTGTGCTTGTTACTTTTAAGCCTCCAACAACGCATGGCACTTGCCTATCAAACGTCATAACGTCAAATGTTCCCATTCGCAAATCCGCAAAACCTAAGCTTTCTGGCACATCAGTTTCTTTAACGATTTCAAAGTCGCTAAGTATGGCTTCCGCGCTTAAAAAGCGCGTTGCATTTACATTGATTGTAGTTCTTCCGCTGCTTATATCTTTTTTGTAGTAATACAAGTAAACGCCAACCAAGTCTGTTGAGGCGCTTTCTTCGGATTCATAATAAGGGCTTGCCTGCAACAAAATTCTTGGGTGAGATGTTGCATAGCCTTTTCTTTGCAAATGATCAAGCGAATAGTGCGCGGCGTTTTGCTGATTCCACTCCGAACTTTGCCCAAGATGATACGTCACCATTGAAACAACCTGCGCGTCTTCGTAAGCCTGAACGCTTTCCTCATCTGGGCGTACAACGCTAGTAATGCCAAAAAACACCACTCCGCCATCTTCGCCATTTAGAATCACGTCGTAGTCAAAATCAATGTCGTTTCGTTC
>CAZRFO010000264.1:0-2203 GCA_964599515.1 uncultured Eggerthellaceae bacterium
CCTTGGAATGTTTAGAGCAGCCGCAATATCAGAAGCTGAACAGGGGCTATGAATCAATAAGTAACTCAAAACATTGTCAGATTTTGCAATTAAAGACCAGTTAAAGCTGGAGCGCTTCTTTTACACTTTTTGCTATGCCTTGCCCGTCAAGGCCAAGATCTGCAAAAAGTAAGTCAACTTTTCCTTGTCCAACAAATGAATCGGGAATACCAAGTTGCAGCGTTTCAGCTTTAATGTCACGCGCAGAAAGCGCCTCTAGCGCAGCACTTCCTGCTCCACCTTTAACTACTCCCTCTTCAATTGTAACTAGCAACTTTGTTTTTGCTGCTTGCAAGATAGCTTCTTCATCTACTGGTTTAGCCCAGCGCATATCAACAACACGCGCATTTATGCCTTCATTTGCAAGTAAATCCGCTGCAACAAGCGCACTAGATACCATACGTCCCCATGCAAGCAGTGCCACGTCTTCGCCTTCGCGCAAAACACGGGCTTTGCCAAGTTCAAGCGTTTTTGGCTCTTCTGGCACTTGCACACCTGCACCAGCTCCGCGCGGATAGCGAATTGCCACAGGTCCTTCCAGCGCAAGTGCTGTATGTAGCGCACTAGCAAGCTCTGCTTCATCCGATGGCGTTAGCACTTTCATGTTTGGAATCATTCGCATATAAGCTATGTCAAATACTCCGTGATGTGTTGGGCCGTCTTCGCCAACTAAGCCTGCGCGGTCTAAACAAAAGACAACATTTAAGTTGGTAAGAGCAACATCGGTTATTATCTGGTCAAAGGCGCGCTGCATAAACGTTGAATATATTGCCACAACAGGCTTTTTCCCACCTGCAGCTAAACCAGATGCAAAAGCAACAGCGTGCTCTTCTGCTATACCAACATCTACAAAGCGGTCTGGGTACTTTTCTGAAAACTTGACAAGCCCAGTTCCGGTTTTCATTGCTGCGGTTATAGCAACAATGTTTTCATTTTTGGCTGCCTCGCGCACAAGCGCTTCACCAAACACATCCATGTAACTTGGATTAGATTTATGCTTAAGGAATTTGCCAGTTTTTGGATCGTATGCGCCAACTCCGTGGAATTCTGTTGGGTTATCCATTGCTGGCTTATATCCGTAGCCCTTCTTTGTAACAACATGCACAAGAACTGGACCATCTGAAGCAAGCGCAATAGATAAGATTTCTCGCAAAAGAGCAATATTGTGACCATCTATTGGAGCAGTACACGGAATACCCAATTGCTCAAAAACCATTGAATGCGGCACAAAGAATTGTTTTATAGAATCTTTTGCACTACGCCCAAAACGAACAATCGCCTGACCCGCAGAACCTGAGTTTTCAAGCTTTTCTTGCATGCCATCGCGCGCTTGTTTGTATGAAGACGATGCGCGAACAGCTCCAAAGTGCTTCATTAGCGCGCCAACGTTTTTGGAAATTGACATTTCATTGTCGTTTAAGATGATAACCATAGGCGTTTGTGCTTGCCCAATGTGGTTAAGCGCCTCAAACGCCATGCCACCAGATATAGAAGCATCTCCTATAATGGCAACAATCTTTTCATCTGTACCAGATAAATCGCGAGCAAGGGCAAGACCAAGTGCAACAGAAAGAGAATCTGATGCATGCCCAGAAGGATGTACATCATATGGGCTTTCATTTGGCTTTGGAAAACCAGAAATGCCGCCATAGCTGCGCTGCGTTTCAAATTGCTTTAAGCGCCCCGTTACTAATTTATGAGCATAAGCTTGATGTCCAACGTCAAAAAGAAGTTTGTCGTGCGGGCAATCCATTAAAGAATGACATGCCAAAATAAGCTCTACTGCACCTAGAGAAGATGCAACATGGCCTCCGGTATGAGACGTAACAGAAATGATTTCTTCGCGAATTTCCCCAGCTAAAATGGTTAGTTCATCATTTGTAAGCAGCTTAAGAGCGCTAGGTGATTCTATTGCGTCTAAAATACGTTTGGCTGCCATGATAAACCCCAGCTTTTACCCTAAGTGGCTTTCGCCTGTATGTGCGGCAGATTCAGCGGCTTCGTCTGTTGCAGGGCTGGCGGATTCGGCAGCGGAGTCTTCGCTTGCGCCTGTACCAGCTTCGGCGCTTTCGCCTGCATTTGCGCCCGCTTCGCCAACACCTTCGCCAGCAACGCCTTCGCCAGCAGCGGCATTAAAGTCTTCTTGCGCTTGCTCAATAAGCTC
>CAZRFO010000265.1:0-2191 GCA_964599515.1 uncultured Eggerthellaceae bacterium
ACCAAACCGCGAAGCGCCGGGTTGGCAGATTGGACATCGTCTGCGTTAAGGCCGTAGTTGCCAATTTGCGGGTATGTCATAGTAACAATTTGCCCAGCGTAGGATGGGTCTGTTATGACTTCTAAATATCCAACAAGCGATGTGTTAAAGCAGATTTCGCCAAAAACTTCGCCGGGCGCACCGCACGATGCTCCTTCAAAATACGTGCCGTCTTCAAGAACAAGCATTGCTGGTTCTTGCACTGGTTTGCTTGTGTGTTCTAGTAACTCTTGTGCGGCCTTGCTGGCTGATGTCTGTAGCGCTTCTGTTGCTTTACTCATGCATTTGTTCCTTCTTTATGTTCAATTGCCGCGCTAACAAGCCCGTCAAACAATGGGTGAGGGCGCGTTGGGCGGCTCTTGAATTCCGGATGACCCTGGCTTGCTACAAACCAAGGATGATCCGGCAGTTCAATCATTTCTACAAGTTTGCCATCCGGAGATGTACCAGCAATTATAAGACCTGCAGCTTGCAAAGCATCGCGGTAATCGTTGTTTACCTCGTAGCGGTGCCTGTGTCTCTCTGAAATTTCAAGCGTGCCATAAGCAGCTGCTGCTTTGGTGCCTTCGGTTAAAACACAAGGGTAAGCGCCAAGACGCATGGTGCCACCTTTGTCATCAATGCCTAACTGGTCTGGCATAATGTGAATTACTGGGTGTTTTGCGCATTCGTCAAATTCTGCAGAAGTTGCACCTTCTAGTCCTGCAACATTGCGGGCAAATTCGCAAACCGCCGCTTGTAAGCCCAAGCAAATTCCAAGGAAGGGGATTTTGTTTTCTCGCGCGTATTTTGCTGCCAAAATTTTGCCTTCAAATGCGCGCTGCCCAAAGCCGCCTGGCACCAAAATTCCGTCTAGGCTACCAAGCTGTTCTGCAACGTTTTCGCTGGTGAGAGATTCTCCATCTATAAGTTGAGCATCAACTGTATGGTGTTTGTGAACGCCTGCGTGGTGTAGCGCTTCAATCACAGAAAGATAAGCATCTGGCAGGCTTGTGTATTTTCCAACAATGCCAATTTTCACTTCTCCTGTGCATGAATGCATAGCGTCTAGGAACTTTTGCAACGGCTTTAGGTTGCAGCGCTTCATGCCCAATCCAACGCGCGCAAGCACCTTGACTTCAAATTCCTGGTCATGGAGTTTCATTGGAACTTCGTAGATGCTTTCGCAGTCTTCGCATGCCAACACGTTTTCTGCCGGGACGTCACAAAACGCGGCGATCTTTTCGCGTACTTTTGCATTTACTTCATGGTCTGACCTGCATACAATGAAATCTGGCTGCACTCCCATAGAGCGCAACTCTTTTACGGAATGCTGGGTTGGCTTTGTTTTGATTTCATGAGCTGCGGCAATGTATGGCACAAGGGTTACGTGAACAAAAACAACGTCGCCAGGGAATTGCTCTGTTTTGAACTGGCGCGCAGCCTCTATGAACGGCTGGCTTTCAATGTCGCCCACCGTGCCGCCAATTTCTGTGATTACGAAGTCTGCCCCAGAGCGTTCTGCAATGCGATACAGCTTTGCTTTAATAGCATCTGTTACATGTGGAATAACCTGAACGGTTCCGCCAAGAAAATCACCGTGGCGTTCTTGTGCAATTAGGTCGCGATAAATGCTTCCTTGCGTGAAGTTTGATTCGCGCATAAGGTTTTCGTCAATGAAACGTTCGTAATGTCCCAGGTCAAGGTCACATTCGTGGCCGTCTTCTGTAACAAACACTTCGCCATGCTGAAACGGGCTCATCGTACCAGGGTCAACGTTTAGATACGGGTCCATCTTTTGCATTGTTACGGAATATCCGCGAGCTTTTAAAAGGTGTCCAAGTGAAGCAGCCGTGATGCCTTTTCCAAGCGAAGACACAACGCCGCCAGTAACGAAAACAAATTTTGTCATGAAATCCCAGCCTTTCTCCATGTATTAAATGGCGTTCAACCGGGATTCTATTTTACGTCGCGCTGACTTCGCGCGTGCTGCGAATGTTCGCTTTTAACTTTCGCGCGCAAAAGATTTAACACATTCGAAATAGAACACGCCTACACGCTGAGCGCCCGCCACCCCAGCCAAAAGATTAACCTTGTCGCCATTGCCTCACACGCGACATGCTCACTTCAGGTCACTTCGTCAACTTTATCTTAATTGTGCAAGTTAACAAGG
>CAZRFO010000266.1:0-2145 GCA_964599515.1 uncultured Eggerthellaceae bacterium
AGGTATGTTCGTTTGTGCAGCCAGACATGCGCGCAGGCAGAGGGCATTCGGCGACGCAGGCTCGGTTTGGATAGCTTGCCTTAAGGCTGGGGTGGCGGGCTTAGTCGCTCAGACAGTCCTGAGCTCGCTTATTTTGTGATTGGTTATATCACAAAATAAGCTTCGTGCGGAACTCGCTTTGTAAGCTCCGCCACCCCCAGCCTATGGATATCTTACTTTGCAGTGTCGAACATGGCTATCTTACTTGGCCAAGGGCGGCATGGTGTATGAGCGAATCCCGCACGCAGAATTTTCGTGGTATAAGCGAATGCACCACGAAAATTCAAGCACAGGACTATGAGTGAATATACCTTGCCGCCCTTGCCTAGATAGACGCTTCAAAGATTATGAACGAACATACCTTCCCGCTATTTGTTATGACAAATAGAAAAAACTCGCCAGAAATGAGGCGAGTTTTTCGTTAGAGAAGCGTTGTATTGTGCTTGCGAGGTTTACTATGTTGTGAGCGCAACTAACATGCGCGGTTAACGCTGGTAGAGTTAACGCAAACGGCCTTTCAATCCAAAGATTGCAACAAGCAAACCAAGTCCAAAGATGCAAGCAAGGCCAACAGAAGTCCAAGTGTAACCAATAGCAGCAATAACGTTGCCAACAAGCATAGACCCTAAGAACATACCAACAGATTGCGAACAAGCAAGTGTTGCAGTTGCCCCTGCTACCAGGTGCGATGGCACAGCTTCTGTGCAAGCTGCCCAAAGCATTGAAGAAACGCCGCCGCCAATAAAGCCATTAAGAATAATGACAACAATGTAAAGGCCAAGGTTCTTTACAGTAAACACACCAAGACCAAACAGCACAGCACAAACCATGCAGAAAATCAAAATCTTACGGCGTGAACCAATCTTGTCTGAAAGTCTGCCAGCAATAGGAGCAAAGCACGCACCCCAAATAGCACCAGCAGAAACAAGACCAGTTCCAACCATCAAAGGAGCATCCAAGTTACTTGTAACATAGGTAGACATGAACCCTTGCGATGCAATGAAGGCACCTTCTTCTAAGAAGAACAGCACACCCAAAACAATGACAGCCTTGTTCTTGAAAATATCTGCATAGCGAAATTCTACTTCGCCATTTTTTTCTGCTTCATCAATATAAGGGTCAGATGGCTCCTGATAAACTAGCAAAAATACTGCCAAGACAACAATATTTAGCCCTAACATGAAATACCACACAGCGGTATATCCGCCAAAGTTTTCCGCAATAGCTGTGTCTAGAACTGGGGTAATAGCATTTGCAGCAGCAACCCACGTAGCCCAAACTCCAAGCGGGAACCCACGGCGGTCTGCCGGGAACCATGGCGAAATAGCAGCAACACCAATTACGCCCATCAAGCCAAAACCGGCACCTTCAATAATTCTTGAAACCATAAGCATGGCAACAGTGCTGGAAAATGCACCTATTGCATTGCCGCATATACCACAAACAAGCGCAATAGTTACAGACCAACGAATGCCAAGTTTGCGAATGAAAGACGCAGCTGGAAACGCAATAACAGCGCCAAGAATGTAAAATACGCCATTAATCCAACCAAGGGTATCTGGACCAAAATTCAAACTTTCCATAACCAATGGCGCAACCCACATGGTTTTTCCCATGTTTGCAGGCATACAAAAACCTGCCAAGAAAACTACAAGGACAATAGCCCAAGCGCGACCCATATTGCCCTTTTTCTGGATGTTTTCAGTCAAAGAAATCACACTCCGTTCAGTTGTTTTTTGGAAAGAACTGACCAGGAGTAAGTAGTCTTTTAGTCATCCTCGTCGTGAGCTTTCAGTAACTTGATTACATGATGCGAATCGATAGTTTTTGAAAGCACGATGGCCTTCGATAACTTCCCCCTAATATTCCCCCACGCAAAAGCCCTATTCTTCTTGCGTAGTGAGAATACTAGGCGTACTGAAACCTCTTCTTAAGACCCCTTTGGCAGTAAGATAAGGGTTAGAAAAGGGTGAGGAAGGGTGAGGAAATTTCCGCGCCAGATATCGTGATGACCTAAGGCGGCAAGGTGTGTTCGTTTGCTGCAAGTTTATCTTTTGGCTGGGGTGGCGGGCTAAGAAGCTATTTTTCCGATTCCATTTGCTGGTA
>CAZRFO010000267.1:0-2145 GCA_964599515.1 uncultured Eggerthellaceae bacterium
CACTTACGCAAGAAGAGTACCTCTACCAAGAGCAAAGCCGGAATAAGCAGAGCAGACCATGTAACGTCTCCAACACC
The DNA here is from genome assembly GCA_964599515.1 of uncultured Eggerthellaceae bacterium. Taxonomy (GTDB): domain Bacteria; phylum Actinomycetota; class Coriobacteriia; order Coriobacteriales; family Eggerthellaceae; genus CAKUOV01. The sequence goes on from CAZRFO010000267.1 coordinate 78, forward strand.
AAACAAGCGCGTCACAACAACAACCGTTGCAAAGGTTAAACCAACTGGGCAAATAAGACAAAATACTGGGAAGCCAAAGATTGCAGCAGAAAGCAAAGTTCCACCAAGCACCGCATGACGGCTGTCAAGCTTACCATGGTGATGTTTACATGCCCCGCAGCTTTCGCAAGATTTTTTATTGTCACCTTTTGCAAGGGAAATCTCGTATTCACCAATACGGCGATTAGCTTCTGCCTTTGCTGCAACTTCTTCTTGTTTCTTATTTGTAGGCGTAAAGAAACCACGAATCTTTTCAAGAAGAGTAACTGGGCAAATCCAACCGCAGAACGCACGGCCAAGCAAGAAAACCAGCACAATCATTATCACAATGCTAATGATTTCACGTGGAACAAGTGTTTTTGCAGCAAGCATAGATTCCAGCGCGCCTACCGGGCAAAGCACTGCAATGTCTTCCCATCCAAAGCCGCAAAGTGTTCCTGCTGCAACATTTAGGATAATGCCAACAGCAAGCACCACAAATACTATAGCAGCAACAATTGTACGAATCTTTTTGAAATCCATAATTACAACACCCCGCTAGCCCTGAACTGGTCTAACAATAATAGCGCGCTCGGAGCCACTGATGATTGAGCCTGCTTGAGTTGAAACACACACAGCTTCACAAGCACCGCAGCCGTTGCATTTTTGCGCATCCACTTTTGGAAGAAGATTTGCATCATCACCAGAATAATAGATGGCTGCGTTTTGTTCTCCGCGAACTTGAACGCAAGCATCATGGCAAAATGCGCACTTTCCGCTTCTGTATGCCATGCAAAGATCTGTATTGATTTCAGCCGTGCCCAACACTATGGAAGCAGCGTCAAAATTGCTTTCCAAGAATAGTGCCTGAGTTGGGCAAACTTTCACGCAGCGCGGAAAGCCTCCGTTTTCATTTGCGCAGAAATCGCAATAGGCAATGGAATCTAATATTCCTGGTTCGTTTTTAGAAAACTCTAGATGCGGAGTTCTCATATTGAGCAAACCATATTCAATATGCGAAGGAACAATAATTTTTTGAGGGCACGCTTCTACACATCTGTTGCAGCGAATACACGCAGATGTAAGAGCGTCTTCATCTTGGCCACCAGGTGGGCGAACAGCTTGAGTTGAAGGAAGAAAACGCGTTGCTCCTAAGCCAAGTAACACAGCTGTTGTACCAGCGCCTATCACAAAAGAACGACGCGATATGCCTGCTGGCTTTTGCGTTTCTACTGTTTCGACTTCGCTGGCTACATCATTGCTAGGCTTCGGTGCAGCGCCTGCCGCTCCGGTGTCTTCCGCAGCATCCGCAACAGTGCATGCTGATTCTTGTTCTTCTTGAGGTGTTGTGGCGTTTTGTTCGCTATCCATCGTACCTCCATCTTTTCACATTTGCACCAGTGAGCAGGCAGAATAGGACTACCTGCTCACTGACTCATGATACATTTTGTGAATCTAGAAATTCACTAATTTGCTTGTTTTGGCAACAAGGTGCCGCAAGCATTTTACGCTTCACGCGTTGCGCAGCGCAAACATTTTAGGCTTCAGGCGTTGCGCTGAGGCAAACGTTTAGCACTTCAAACGCTGCGCAAACGCAAAAGCCTAAGCTAGCGCTGAAGAATCAACCCAAACGCAAGGACGTACGCCAAAGTTTCCACCAAGGGTTGATGCGTATTGGCCGTGATTTTCATATCCATCGTGGGTTTCTCCGTCAACGCGGAAACCGTCACCATGAATATAGCCATCGCCAATAACTACAGCAGCGTATCCATTATAGTACCCAGCAGAACGCAGCCACCAAATACCATTTGCGCCTTCGCTTTCATACCAATCAAAGCTTTCATCGTTGCTTAAGTAAAGACCCTGGTCGCAAGCATATTGTGTTGCTTGTGCAATACGAGCCTTGTACGAAATGAAGTACTGGCGCGCTTCCGATACGCTAAGCAAGAACACGCTATCTGTGGTTTCTTCGCCATAAAAATCTTCAGATTGTGCAACTACACCAGCCTGTGTTGGAACTGGACTTTCGTAGTTTTCAAGCTGTGTTGCA
>CAZRFO010000268.1:0-2142 GCA_964599515.1 uncultured Eggerthellaceae bacterium
GAGTTTCTGGCAAAAAGAAGGGCTACAAACAAATCTAAAACTTGCAGACAAGAGTGCTGCAGCCAAGAGTGTTTAGCTGGCTAGCGTGCGTGCAAACAGCGCACCTAGCCAGTTTTTGTCCTAAAAGATATCTTCAAGCACAGTGGCTATTTCTTCTACATTAACAGGCTTTGCAATGTGCGCATTCATGCCTGCTTCAAAGGCTTTTTTCTTGTCTTCTTCAAAGGCATTTGCGGTCATCGCAACAATTGGAATATTTGCTTTTTTGTTATTGCTAAGCGTGCGAATTTCTCGCGTTGCGGTATAACCATCCATCATTGGCATTTGAATGTCCATGAAAATAATGTCGTAGGTGTCTTCATTTGCAGCATTCATAATGGTTACAGCTTCTGTGCCATCGCACGCTTCATCAACCACCATGCCAAGTTCCTCAAGAAGCGCCGTTGCAATCTCGCGGTTCAGATCATTGTCTTCTACCAATAAAACGTGTTTCCCATGATAGTTGCGTTGCGTGGTATCTGCGTTTTTACTTGCAGCATGCGCGCTAGCAATTTTGAAGTCAACTGTAACAACGAACTCCGTGCCACGCCCAAGTTCACTTTCAACCGTGATTGTTCCACCCATCATGTCCACAATGTTTTTGGTTATGGACATACCAAGACCAGTTCCCTGTACCCCGCTTGCAGTGGATGTTCGTTCACGAGCAAAACTATCAAAAACATGCTCTAAGAATTCGGGCGACATACCTTTTCCATTGTCTTTTACGCTGAACTCATATCTTGCGTATCCATCCTTTGAGCAGGGCTTTTCTGTTACGCGAATGATAATGGTTCCGTCGACGTCTGTGTATTTCACCGAATTGCTTACAATGTTGAGCAAAACTTGGCTTAAGCGCAGCTTGTCAGTGATTACATCTTTGTGTGTGATATCAACCAAATCAATGTTTAGGTGCTGTTGCTTAGAAGAAACTTGGCCTTGAATGATGGTATGCAAATCATGAAGAACCTCAAGTATGCGAACTTCGCCTTCTTCAAGTTTTACCGTACCACTTTCAATGCGACTCATGTCTAAAATTTGATTAATCAAATTTAGCAAATGCATACTTGAAGTCTGGATTTTTTCCAGATAATCCTGCACTAGCTCTTTGTCTTCAAGATGCGTTTGCGCAAGCGATGTATAGCCAATAATAGCATTCATTGGCGTGCGAATGTCATGCGACATGTTGCTTAGAAACATACTTTTTGCTCGCGTGGCCTGATTTGCCAACAAGAGCGCATCATGCAACTCTTTTTCTTTTTCTTTCTCTTTTTCTACAGCGCGCAAATGCTCTTGAATAATGCCTTCAATATTTTGAAAACCAGCAATCACATAACCGTTCACATCTGACTTACTAAGGTTGTATTGATAGTTAATGATTTTGCCGTCAATTAACATGCGATACGCGCCAATGTATTCATCGTTTTCTGCAAATATTTGGCGAAGGTGCCCAGGTGAAAGCTCTTTTTTGATTCGTTTCTGGTCATCTGGGTGAACCTGACTTTCAATCCATTCGTTCAAAAGCAATTCATACGGAAACGGTGTGTCGCCAAAAACGCCCAAATCTTTATATTGGTATTCATCTTCATATTTAAGGACTTTTGCCGTTTCATCGTGAAGATTAACCAAGTACAAGTTTTTGAAGTTGCGCGAAAGCGTGCGGAAAATGGTGAGCTGTTCTTGGAGCACTGTTTTTGTAGGGCACAAGGTGTTCGTACATTCTTCGTCTGGTTGTAGCGGGCAGTCTTTAAAGCTTGCGGTGTATGTGGCAGAATTGGCTTTCATTGATGTAGCCCTTTCTAATTTTTAATTTGCGAGCATTATTAACCTACATTTTTGAGTTGACAAGGAAAATTATCTATAATCTTTTGATAAATTTTCTAATAATGCACAAGAAAGTAAAGAGAAAGAGCGAAGGTAGCACTGTGGCCAACACGCCAGCAACAACAAACGCCGCAGCCGCCACTAAATAAACTCGCGCCTTAACAACAAACGAAAACTACTGCTTGCTCCAAGCACTCCATCATCTATCATTTTAAACAACAATGTTAAAGCCACTAAACATCAAGGCTATCTGGATTCAACAAAAAATCAAATAGCCCCATG
>CAZRFO010000269.1:0-2138 GCA_964599515.1 uncultured Eggerthellaceae bacterium
ATTCATTTGCCCACAGGCTAACAGCACTTGGCGTTAAGAATTACCGCCACTATTACATTGACGGATACCCAAATGACATAGCACACATAGTAAGCGATGAAGGCTACGGCAAAAACGAATACATTGAAACAACTCGCCCGCTTGTAGTTGTTACAGCACCTGGCCCAGGCTCTGGCAAAATGGCCACTTGCCTTTCGCAGCTTTATCACGAAAACAAGCGCGGAATTGTTGCTGGTTATGCAAAATGGGAAACCTTCCCTATTTGGAACTTGCCACTTTCCCATCCAGTAAATATTGCTTATGAGGCCGCAACGGCAGACCTTGATGACAAAAACATGATTGACCACTTCCATCTGGAAGCCCATGGTGAAACTACCGTTAACTACAACCGCGACATTGAAATTTTCCCTGTTGTGAAAGAAATGATGACGCGCATTATTGGAGAAAGCCCATATGAAAGCCCAACAGACATGGGCGTAAACATGGCCGGCTTTGCAATTTGCGATGACGAAACATGCCGTGATGCTGGTCGCATGGAAATTTTCCGCCGTTATATGCGTACTGCCGTAGACGTGAAAAAAACTGGCACTGGTCAGGAAGTTCTTGAACGCATGGAAAAAATTATGGCAAGTGCCGGCGTTACACCAGAACTTTCCCACCCACGCACTGCGGCGCTTCTAAAAGAAGCTGCAACAGGCGCTCCAGCAGCAGCTATCATCCTGCAAGACGGCCGCCTAATTACTGGCAAGACATCAGACTTGATGGGCTGTGCTTCTTCCGTTTTAATGAATGCGTTAAAAGCTTTAGCGGAAGTTCCAGATGAAGATTTGATTTTAAGTGACGAAGCACTAGAGCCAATTTGTTCACTTAAAACTACCAAGCTTGGATCAAGAAACCCACGCCTGCACTCCGATGAAGTTTTGATTGCTCTTTCCATTAGCTCTGCTCACAACGAACGCGCAGCCGCAGCTATTGACAAGCTATCTGAACTGCGCGGATGTGATGCATTCTTTAGCGTTATCCCTGCCGCATGTGACGAAAAACTCTACAAGACGCTGGGTATTAATTTGTGCTGTGAGCCAAAGTATGAACGGCATAGCTATTACCACAAATAGGGAGGCATATCAACGGAGCTAGTTGGCGGGAAAGGTTCTGCGAGACGAAAGTAAGCGGCCTTATCGTGCCGCGTCTTGAGCGAGCAGGTTCTTGGAGCGCCAAATAGCCCGTTCAGATGCCTCCCTATGGCGCACCAGAAAGCTCCGCCGAAGCGCGCATTGGCATTTGATGCCGCTGGCAGGTTCGCACGTATTTTTATTTCAAGTTTCTTTAAAATAACACTCTGCAACGAGCTGTTGATGCAACGTAAGTCCAGTTGCCATCAACCGGTTTGCAGCCATGATTATTCGTGGTGCACCCTTGGTTGTGTGTTTTTACAGTAAAGGAGTACACATGAATAAAGTTAAAAATCCAATTCCAATGCTTGTAATTCTTTGCATTGGTGCCTTCACGGCTTCTTTTAGCGAAAATATCATTAACGTTGCCTTAAGTGACATAGTTTCTGAATTTTCAATTGGCACCGTTACAGCACAATGGCTTGTCACTGGATACATGATTGTCGCAAGCATTATGAATGCATCTGCTGCGTTTTTAGTAACACGATTCAAAGTTAAAAAACTATTTAGCGCAGCAGGGCTATTCTTTACCTTTGGCCTTGTCGCGGCATTTTTTGCACCAAACTTCCCTCTTCTTTTGCTTTTCCGCCTAGTTCAGGCAATTGGAACTGGAATTTTTATTCCTTTGATGGTTGTATCTGTACTTGCCTTAGCTCCAAAAGAAAAGCTTGGAACTTTTATGGCTGTTGCAAATTGCTGCATCACACTTGGACCTGCATTTGGACCGGCAATTGCCGGGTTCATGGTTAGCTTTTTTGGATGGAGATATGTCTTTGTGCCACTTGCAATTGTCATGGTTGCCACGCTTATTGCTGGGCAATTTGTTTTGCAAGATTTCAACGAGCTAACCATTTCAAAATTCGATATATTTTCTGGCGTCTTGGCAGCGCTTGGACTTACTTGTTTGGTTTTCGGTCTTTCTCAAATTGCAAGCGTTTCTGTGCCTGGAATTATGTCTCTCATATT
>CAZRFO010000270.1:0-2137 GCA_964599515.1 uncultured Eggerthellaceae bacterium
AAGCACAATAGCAAAGCTTCCTGCTTCTTTTACTGCAGCAAGTGCCTGCGTTCCAAGTTCTTCAAGTTCAGCCTTGAAAGACTTTTGAGCAGCATCTGCATCTTGTATAGCAGCAAACGTATCTTCCTTAGATACTCCAAATGCATCTTGCATATACCCAGCTAGCTGATTGCACTTGTCTTCATGAGTAAACCAATGGAAAAGCGGGTTTTCATAGCGAATACCAAAGCGAGTTTGCGGATTGTCAGAATTCCTGATGACCATACCATAGCCTTTTACAACAGCACACATAGAAATGCTTGTAGATTCTGCTGTTTCAGATTCTACAGTTGTAACTGTAGGCATAAAAATGCAATCAACTTTTTTATTTGCGAGGTCACGCACATGACCATGCACTAATTTTGCAGGAAAGCAGACCGTATCAGAGCACACTGCAGAAAGCCCGTTTTCATACATCTCACGAGTGCTTTCTCCAGAGAAGACCACGTCAAAGCCCAAAGCGCGGAAAAATGTTTTCCAGAATGGTGCATTTTCCCAATAGAAGAGCACGCGAGGCAATCCAATTGTGTAGCTGCGTGAGGCTGGAGTTTTTGAAATTGGCCAGTCTTTAAATAGGAGCTTTTCTCTTTTTCCAAAGATGTTGCCGTATTTTTGTAGGTCTTTGCGGGCTTGCTTTTGCGCACTAGCGCGCCTGCCTTCTAGTTCTGCCCCTCTTTCGCAGCGGTTTCCCGTAACAAAGACTGCGCCAGTTGAAAAGCGAATAATAGTACGGCTGCACTGGTTCATGCATCTGTTGCATAAAACGCCAGATTCTTGAGTAAAGCTTAAATTTTCTAATGCGTCAAAGCCTATGAATGCTGGTCTTTGTGAGGTAGTTTCGTCTTGTTCAGAAGCTTTGTTTTGAATACGGTCATTGTCTGCAGCGCCTTCTCCTGCACACGGGACCGCAATTTGAGTGTCTTGTTCATGTGCTTTTGCAGCAAGCAGCGCCACCCCAATTGCACCCATGAGTCCTGGGTAAGGTGCTCTTGTAACTGTATGCCCCACATATTGTTCAAAAGCACGCAATACGGCGTTGTTTATGAATGTGCCGCCTTGAACCACAATGTGAGACCCAAGGTTTGACAAATTTGAAACCCTGATAACCTTTGTAAATACGTTTTCTATGATTGAGCGGCAAAGGCCAGCCATGATGTCATTTGGACCTTTTCCCATGCGTTGCGCTGTAACAATACTGCTGTTCATAAACACAGTGCAGCGCGACCCTAAATCTGCCGGGTGCTCGGACTTAAACGCTGCATTTGCAATTTCTTGAACCGGAATATTGAGTGTTTTTGCAAATCCTTCCAAAAACGATCCACATCCGCTAGAACATGCCTCATTTACTACAATGTTTGTGATAATGCCATCGTTAACCCAGATGGCTTTCATGTCTTGCCCGCCTATATCAAGAATAAAACTTGCGTCTTTGTCGTATTTGCGAGCTGCTGTTTCGTGCGCAACGGTTTCCACTGTGTGGTAGCTAATTCCAAATGCTTCTGCTAACAGATTTTCACCGTATCCAGTTGTACCAGCAGAAACAATGTCAAATTCCACTTTGGCATCTTTTGCTTTAGCCGCCAATCCAAGCAGCGCCTTGCGTGCAGTTTCAACTGGGCTTCCTTCGTTTGAAGAATAATATGACCACAAAAGATTTTCATTTTCATCAAGCAAAACCATCTTTGTAGTGGTAGAACCAGAGTCAATACCAAGGTGGCATTTAACATGCGCGCCAGGCGCAGGAAATTGCCCTTCTTGATTAGGCAGTTCGTACTTTGCAAGAAAGTCATTTTTTTCTTGTTCGTTGCTAAAGTACAGCTTGCCGTCGCTTTGTGAATATTCAGAAGAATCCAGATTTTCTAGCACGGTTACAAGACTTGCTAGGTCAAAAATTTTGTGCTCTTCGCAAAGAAGTGTATCTAAAGAAAGCGCTGCACCGCGTGCCACAATAGTTTCCGGATGCTCTGGAATAAGAGCTTCTTCATCTTTTAGTCCCAAGCGTTCTATGAAGACACGAACAAGCACAGGATTAAACGTTAGAGGACCACCTTCAAAAATAACAGGAGCATTAATGTCAAGCCCCTGAGCTAGCCCGCCT
>CAZRFO010000271.1:0-2135 GCA_964599515.1 uncultured Eggerthellaceae bacterium
TCTAGTGCTAAAACCCGCATTTATTTTTGCGAACCGGCCTCTTGAACTGGCTGTTCAGCAGCTGTGACGGATTCATGTAAATCTGCATTTTGACCTGGCTGTTCAGCTGGTACAGATGTTTGCGAATCTGCCCTTTGCCCAGATTGCTCAACCGCAACGGCTGGTTCTTGCGAACCACACTTTTGGCCGGATTGCTCAACCGCAACGGCTGGTTCTTTCGAACCACACTTTTGCCCGGATTGCTCAACTGCAACGGCTGGTTCTTGCGAACCAATTTTCTTATCTGGCAGCGCTAGCGCAGTAACGCTCTTTTTGCGATGTTGAACTTTATGATCAAGGTGCGTGCTTGGAGATGTAGCATCTGCAACTGGGTCAAAATTTTCATTCGATGGCTCGCCTCTAAAGAACACGCCATCTTCAGAAACAAGCTGTCTGCCAGTGTTTCGCTCAAAGTAATAAACAAACAAAGATTTAAATACGGCAATAGCAGGAATTGACGCCAAAGCACCAACCAAAGCGCCCATGATTCCGCCAAGGTATGTACCAACTGCAGAACCAACTAACAATATGAAAAGTGTTGCAGCGGGGTGAATATCAACAGAGTTTTGCATAATCTTTGGCGAAATAAACGTATACACAAACTGTTGAATGATGATTGTTCCAACAAGTGCAATAAGCGCAACAAGCGGCGAAACAACCAAGCCAACAAGCGCCGCTACAGCACCGCCACACCACGGGCCAACTATAGGTATGATATTTAATATGCCAGTTATAAGCCCAAGTGCCGCCGCACTAGGAATGCCAGCTATAGCAAACAAAACGCCGCACACGGCACCTATAACAATACACTGTATCAATGTTGCTTTGATGTAGCCCCCCATAACTCTCGTGAAAGTTATGTGGAGCATTTTCACTTCTTCTTCGCGCTCTGGTGGAACAAAGCGCCAGCATTCGCGTCCGATTGCAGGAAGTTCAATAAGAATCCAAAACGCAATTACAAAAGAAAATCCAATTACAACAACGCTGTTTACAAGCCCTGTACCAAAATCCATCACACCAGTTGCACCCTGCGAAGCAATTGTAGAGGCCGATTCTGCAAAAGAAGCAGCAAAGTCAGAAAGCCATGTATGAATTGTTTCGTTGTTTAGAAGGTTAGCGTATTTATCGTACAGGTCGCTTACCCAACTAATCAAGCTTTGTACGTAAGAAGGTATAGCAGATATCAAGTCCATAAACTGCGTAGCAATACCTGCGCTTGGAGAAAATACTATCAGGCCAATCAAGAATAAAATTAGAGCAAGAGCAATATATGCAAGTGTAGTTCCAAGAACTCTGTTAACTCCTTTACGCTCAAAAAATGCAACGGGTTCACGCAAACAAAAAACAATGATGGTTGTCCAAATAATTACGCCAACCGGACTTGAAAGGATTCCAAGCAAATACACCAGAGCTACAAAGATAATTCCAAAGCCAATTAAGGTCCACACTGAAAGAAAGTGGTTCCTTATAGCCTCATTTTTTTCCTGTTGTTGTTTTTTCTCAAATGGTGACATTTTTCTTTTCTGCGTTTTAATTTCCTACTTTAAATTAAGTTATATAGCTAGCGCACTGCTTAGTATGTGAAATATCCTTTATTGTTTAAACGCGCTGTACCTGCGCCTTCTGCATTTCCCGCAGCTTCTTTTGCTGTTTCTTCTGCAGATTCCGCAGCTTCTTTCACAGTTTCTTCCGCGGCACTTTCAACTGTATCTTCTGTAACATTTTCCGCAGCTTTTTCTACGCTTTGCGCAGGCTTTAAATCTTCTTCAGAAATGACAAATCTAAGAGTATTGTCTTTAGAATTGTCTTCATGCGATGCACTTGATACCTGCATGTTTCCCTTCAGCGCGTTGCTATCTGACGCGGTGCCGTCTTGTGCGTTTTGCGCATCTATGCCGTCTGGTACGTTTTGCGCATCTATGCCGTCTGGTACGTTTTGCGCATCCGAACACTCAGTGTCAGACATAAATTTAAATGACATATTGTCCAGGAAATCAAAAGAGTCTTTTGAGCTTTTGTTTTCGCTTTTTGCGTTTTCACTTGTGTCACTTGTGGCTCTGCAATCTTTTGCTGCGCACCTGTTGTAGTGTCTTTTC
>CAZRFO010000272.1:0-2134 GCA_964599515.1 uncultured Eggerthellaceae bacterium
TACGGTATGCCTCCAGCAGGCGGTGTTGGCATTGGTATTGACCGTTTGGTAATGCTTTTGACCGATTCTCCTACTATCAGAGACGTTCTTCTTTTCCCGCACATGAGAGATGAAGCTTAAATTACTTGAATTAAGTAACCAAACAAACCGCTCTTAGCCTGACGTGGAAGTTCCTTTGCAAAAGAAGTTTACCGCACAATTACAAATAATGATTGTTGGTTAAAAGCTAGGATATGATTCTTTGAACCGCAAATTTTAAGATGAAGATAGAAAGCAAATAACTATGTCATTTGAAAAATTTACCGATAAAGCTCGTAAGGTTTTAGTATTAGCACAAGACGAAGCCAGAGAACTCAAACAACCTTATGTTGGAACAGAACATGTACTTTTAGGCTTAATTGAAGAAAAAGACGGGCTTGCTGCACAAACTCTAGAACGTCTTAATGTTAAAACTGAAGACGTCAAAGGTATGATTAAACAAATCGTTCCAATTGATGAAAATGCTGAAATAAACGCTCACTTAAATTTCACTCCTCGCGTAAAAAGGGTTTTGGAAAACGCTTTGCGAGAAGCCATGCAAATGGGCCAAAGCTACATTGGAACGGAGCACCTTTTGCTTGGCATTGTTCGTGAAGGCGAAGGTACAGCGCTTGATGTTTTATCTAGACTAGGCGTTAGCGGTGAAGATATTCGTTCTTGCCTAAATGATTTAATAGGTCAAACTCCTGTTTTGGCTGGAATGAACCCGTTTGGCGGAAGCAGGCAAACAGATAGCATTCTTAAAGAATTTGGCACAGACCTCACTAAAAAGGCGCGCGAAGGTAAACTTGACCCAGTTATTGGCCGCGCCAGTGAAATTGAACGAGTAATGGAAATTCTTGCCAGAAGGCAAAAAAACAACCCTCTGCTTTTGGGAGACCCAGGCGTTGGTAAAACGGCTGTTGTAGAAGGCTTGGCTCAATTAATTGTTTCCAAACAAGTGCCAGAAATCTTAGCAGACAAACGCATATTTACTTTAGATGTTTCTGCCTTGGTGGCTGGTTCCAAATATCGCGGAGAATTTGAAGAACGTCTAAAGAAGTGCTTAAAAGAAGTGCAAGATGAAGGCGATATCATCTTGTTTATAGACGAAATGCATACGCTTATTGGTGCAGGGTCTGCAGAAGGCTCAATTGACGCAGCAGCTATATTAAAACCACCGTTATCTCGTGGGGAAATTCAAGTTATTGGAGCTACAACACTTGAAGAGCACCGCAAGCACCTAGAAAAAGACACGGCTCTTGCTAGAAGGTTCCAGACTCTTATTGTAGGTGAGCCATCTGAAGATGCAGCTGTTCGCATCATAGAAGGTTTAAAAGACCGCTATGAAGCGCACCACAATGTGCACTATACAGATGAAGCACTGCAGGCTGCAGTCTCTCTTTCACAGCGCTATATCCAAGATAGATTTTTACCAGACAAGGCAATAGATGTAATAGATGAAGCTGGCGCACGTATGCGCATTCGCAATATGACGCTTCCAGAAGAAGTTAAGAAGGCCGATGAAGAACTTCGTCGAATTTCCGAAGAACGCGCAAATGCTGTAGCTGCTCAGGATTACGAAAAAGCATCGCAACTTCTTGATGAAGAAAAGGCGGCACAAGCAGCAAAAGATGAAGCTATTAAATCTTGCTCGGAGAAAGAAGATGCTTCTCCTGTACAAGAGATTTCTGTTCAGGATATTGCAGACATTGTTTCACTTTCAACAGGCGTTCCTGTTTCTGACTTAACGGAAGCTGAAGCTGATAAACTTTTACGTATGGAAAGTGTTTTACATGAACGTGTTATTGGACAAGACGAAGCTGTAACTGCGCTTTCTAAAGCAATAAGAAGGTCTCGTGCAGGGTTAAAAGATCCAAAACGTCCTTCAGGTTCATTTATTTTCCTTGGTCCATCTGGCGTTGGCAAGACAGAGCTTTCCAAAGCTTTGGCAGAGTTTCTTTTCAATTCTGAAGATGCGCTTTTGTCTTTGGATATGTCTGAATACATGGAAAAACACAGTGTGTCACGCCTTGTTGGTTCTCCTCCTGGATATGTTGGATATGAAGAAGGTGGACAACTTACAAAGGCAGTACGCAAGCGCCCTTATTCGGTT
>CAZRFO010000273.1:0-2113 GCA_964599515.1 uncultured Eggerthellaceae bacterium
ACCTTGCTGCCATGTTTGCAGAAGTCAAATTGCAACATGACAAATGCATTGAAGCCATTTCCGCACTTGACTAAGTTTACTATTCTTACTACTCCGCTAACAGTGTATTGCAGGGTGTTCATTTTTTAGATTTCTTGTTCAATGGCGGCAAGGTATATTCGCTCATAGTCCTGTGCTTGAATTTTCGTGGTGCATTCGCTTATACCACGAAAATTCTGCGTGCGGGATTCGTTCATATACCATGCCGCCCTTGACCGCGGAAGATATCCATGTTCGACACTGCAAAGTAGGATATCCATAGGCTGGGGGTGGCGGAGCTCACCAAGCGAGTTCCGCACGGAGTGTTTTTTGTGATATAAACGCGAAGCATCACAAAAAACACGGAGCCCAGGACTGTCTGAGCGACTGAGCCCGCCACCACAGCCAAAAGATAAAACTCATAAGCGAACGCCGTCTACATGCGCGTTTGCATAGAGCGTAAGTCAAAATATTAACGCAGATTATAAGGAACGATAAAAGCAAGAGCGTTCGCCGGTGTGGCATGCTGGCCCATCTGGGTTTACTAGCGCAAGTAAACAATCTGCGTCGCAGTCATAGCGAAGTTCAACTAAACGCTGAAAATTCCCAGAGCTTTCGCCTTTATTCCAATAACTTTGACGGCTCCTAGACCAAAACCAAGTAGTTTTAGTTTCAAGTGTGCGACGTATAGATTCTTCATTCATCCATGCCATCATTAGCACGGTGTTATCACTAGCATCTTGTACAATACACGGAATGAGCCCCTGCTCGTTATATTTCAGTTCCGGGATGTTCACGCGTTAAATCTTTCTTACATAAGAGCGCAACTAAACAGGGCGGCGGTGATTTTCTTCTGTAGTAAGTACAAGTGGGCCATCTTCCGTGATTGCAACGCTCTTTTCAAAATGAGCAGAAGGCATGCCGTCTTTTGTAACAACAAGCCAGCCATCTTCGCATTGACGCGTTTCATGTGTGCCCATGTTAATCATTGGTTCAATCGCCAAACAAAAACCAGCTTGGAGCTTTATTCCAGTATGCTTGTGTCCGTAATTTGGAACATTTGGGTCTTCGTGCATACGGCGTCCAATTCCATGGCCAACATATTCCCTGACTACCCCATATCCTGCGGCTTCTGCGATGCTTTGCACCGCATTGCCAATGTCTCCAAGACGGTTACCTGGACAAGCAGCGTCTAAACCTGCCCACATACATTTTTCTGTTACTTCAAGCAAGCGCTGCTTTTCTTTAGAAATTTCTCCAACTGGATATGTCCATGCGTTGTCTCCTACCCAGCCATCAACGGTTGCTCCTGTATCAATTGAGATAATGTCTCCCTCTTTAAGAATTACAGAAGCAGAAGGAATTCCATGAACAATTTGTTCGTTTATAGAAGCGCAAATTGAACCAGGAAAGCCATACAAACCTTTAAATGAAGGAATTGCGCCTTCCATACGTATTAGATTTTCTACAATAGAGTCAAGTTCAAGAGTAGAAATGCCTGGTTCAACTGCGCGTCCAGCAAGGCGTAACACCTTTGCAGATACTCTACCTGCCTCTTTCATCGCTTCAATTTGAGCGGGAGTTTTCTTAATAATAGCCATAAAATCTTTGCGCCTTTCACGTACACTCTTTATTCAAGCGAAAAGTATACCACTCATGAAAATATGGCTCTTATAAATGTTTATGTCTTTACGTAAGGTGCACGTTTACGCAGAGACGCACGTTCTATGCTAATGTGGCATGGTGTGCGAACGAATCTCGCACGCAGAATTTCCGTGGTATAAAGCGTAAACACCACGAAAATTCAAGCACAGGACTATGAGCGAATATACCTTGTCACCTTAACCGCGCTATTGCCCGAAAATAAAAAGGGAGCCCGCTTATGCGGGCTCCCTTTTACATATATGTGGTAGAACTAGTTATTCGGCTGCAGCAACAGTGTAGTTGCGTGTTACAGACGAATCAATCTTAATGCCAGGGCCCATCGTGGACGAAAGCGTGATGGACTTGACATACTTGCCCTTTGCAGCAGCTGGCTTCATACGAAGGATTTCGTCGTAAACAGCGCCGTAGTTTTCTGCAAGTTGTTCAGGTG
>CAZRFO010000274.1:0-2095 GCA_964599515.1 uncultured Eggerthellaceae bacterium
TTGGGGTATACTCGCTTAGCAGGCGAGCACCTTCGGCCTCTCGGTCAGCTCTCCGTTTCATGTGCGCTGAAGTATAATACCACACCTAAATTAGTTTCAAGAAAAAGAGTGGTACTGGTTATGGAAAATTCCGCAGAAAACATTATTTTAATTGGTATGCCAGGCGCAGGAAAGTCTAGTGTTGGCGTTGTGCTGGCAAAAGTTCTTAACTACGATTTTCTAGATTGCGATTTGCTAATTCAGCGCAAGTACGGAAAAACTCTTCAAGAAATTATAGACACAGAAGGAAATGCAGCGTTTATTGCAAAAGAAAACGCAGTTCTAAAAACAATTCAAACACAACAAACAATCATTTCAACGGGAGGGAGTGCCATATATTCAGATGAAGCTATGGCTCATCTTAAAACACTTGGCACGGTTATTTATTTGGAAGTTTCTTTTGAAGAAATGGTGTCGCGCCTTAGCAATTTAGATGAACGAGGCGTGGTTATGAAAGACGGAAAAGGCATGAGTTTGGAAGCTCTTTATGAAGAACGAGAGCCGCTTTATTCGCACTACGCAGACGTTACCGTAAACGTAGAAGGACTGTCTATTACCGATGCTGCCAGGAAAATTGCTCAAATGTTTTAGCTGCGAGTTTAAAATTGTGTGAAAACACAATAAGTGCTTGATAATATCGCGCGAAACCAACGCCCGTGCCAGCAATGCCGCACTGGCGTTGCTGCGCCTATATGCGGTTGCGTCTAGGCACTGTTAGCTAGTTTAGGCTTGGTTGGCTGGGCTAGGTGCGGTTAGCTAATTCGCGAATACAATACGAGGAATTTTCTAAATGAGTGAACAAACTGCTGTAATTTCCAAAAACGACCCAGATAGGCTGGGCAAAGAGCGCGTTGGCAGCCTTCTTCTTGAATTTGCTATACCTGCCATTTTTGGCATGCTCTTTAACACGTTATATAACATCATCGACACAGCCTTTTTGCAAACCGCCGTTGGCGACACTGGCGCTGCGGTTGCAACACTTGCAATGCCAGTTATGACAATCCTTATGGGATTTTCTATGTTGGCTGGTCAGGGTGGTAACGCGCTTGCTGCTATTCAAATGGGCGAAGGCAAGCATGAAGAAGTGGAACGCACCCTTGGCAATACGGTTTTCTTGCTTATAGCGATTGCTCTTGTTGTGGCGCTATTCGCCATATTTGCCATGCCGCTACTGTTGGCATTTATTTCTACTCCGGCAGAACTTGAAGAACAAACCACAATTTTTGTAGGCATCATTTGCGTTGGCTTTGTGTTCCAATCTCTTGGCATGGGCGTAAATAACTTTTTGCGCACTGCTGGCAAACCTAATCTTGCTTTTCTTACTATGGCGCTTGGCACGCTTGTTTGCATTGTGATGAACTACATACTTGTTATTCGCCTAGACTTTGGCGTGGCAGGAAGCGCATGGGCAACAATCATTGGACAAATTTGCGGCATGATCCCAACGGTTGGATACTTCATTTTTGTGAAGTCTGCACCATTCCGTTTGAAACTTCGCATGTGTGTTCCTCGACCACGCCTATGTGGCCGCATTTTGGTTATGGGTCTTGCATCGTTTTTGATGCAAGTTGGAAGCATGTGTGTTTCGCTTGTTTTCAACATGGTAATTGGTCAATATTGCATCATCGATTGCCTGAGTGAAGATAGCGTTCTTGCAGCTATTGGTATTGCTCAAAAGGCAACACTTTTCTGCTTCACGCCTATGATTGGTCTGTTGCAGGCGGCACAACCAATTATCGGGTTCAATTTCGGTGCAAAATTGTGGAGCCGCGTGCTGCAAACATTCAAGTTAAGCGTTATTACAGCTATGATTTTTGGTGGAATATTCACCATTGTTGCCTTTGCAATACCGGGTCCTGTGGTTTCTATATTTGGAATCAAGGGAGACTCTGCTGCAATGGCAGCAACGGCGCTTACAATATATTCCGTTTTCTATTGCCCTGTTGGGTTCCAGGTTATGTCTTCAAGTTATTTCCAGAGCAGCGGACAGCCTGTTAAATCTGCTACGCTTGAACTTACTCGTCAGGTGCTTTTCCTTATTCCGCTTTATTTGTTT
>CAZRFO010000275.1:0-2070 GCA_964599515.1 uncultured Eggerthellaceae bacterium
ATGATCCAACGCGTGCACAACGCTTTGTTTGTTGCTACATCCCAAAGCGTGCACAGCGCTTTGTCCGTTGCTACATCCCCAAGCGTGTGCGAACGCCTACCAACTCGCGCATCGCCGCGCGCGCCGCGCTGTGTTTTCACGTGAAACTTACGCCAAACTTACAGTTACTCCACTTGCCGCTTCTGCATCATCTTCAAGCAAGCCTTTTGCCTCATCAAGTGCCGAAAGAGCATCATCCAAAAGCGCCTGAACTTCGTGCAATTTTTCATGCGTAGATTCAAAGCCAGCATCGCCAGCCTTATGCGCAAGTTTGTGCGCCCATCTGCGCTCCAATTTAATATGATCTTCAATGAATTCAATAGAGTCTTCAAGCTGACCAGTATTTACGCCATTTGTGCACATAAGATATCTCCTTCACAAGTATTTGTTGCTATCATTATGCCTTGCAATTGTACTTTCAGATTATCACGGCACACAAGGCAATTTATATGGAGAATCTTTCCGATAGCAATATGTTTTCTGTAGCGGGCGAAGAAGTCCTTGCTAGGTATGCGTCGCATCTGTGCGGAGTAGGCGAAGGTGGCGGCGCGAACGGTTCTGCTGGCGCCTCGGGTCGCGTCGGCGGCACTGGCAGCGCAAGCAGCGCAGGTATGTCTGGCGGCGCAGATGGAGCCTGCAGCGTTGTAAGTGCAGAATGTCTCTTTTTGGCTTTTTCAGAAAGCCAACTTTCTAAAGCAGCCAAAAACGCTCTTGTAAAAACCGCAGAAAGTTTTGGAATTCCTGTAACAAAATGCCTTTTTGCTGTTTGCGATAGCGCTAGCGATAATGCCTGCAATGTCTCCAACAACAACTGCGCAAGCAAAGACACGCTTTCGGAAAAAGACATATTCGCAATAGTGGAAGGTCTTGACCCAAAAATGCTTGTCATCTGCGACAACGCCACTTGCAAGCTTGCCCTTGCCGCCTACACGAGCAAGACTTATGCACCTGTTCTTCCACTTGAAAAAAAGGCCCGTCTTTTTGGTAGACGCTGCGTTGCGTTCGCTTCATTTGAAAGCTTACTTGATTCGTCAGAAAACAAGCAGCGTGCTTGGGCCGCACTCAAAACCTTACGAGACTAGCGCACGACGCCTTCCACGTTAAGAATAGTCAAATTCTTTTAATACTTCCCCATCAAGGTTTTTTAACGCAAAACGCCCGGCATCGTATGTTGCATAGCTTGCGCATCCATCTTTTGGAATAGATGTACTCCCCGGGTTCACAAGCAAGACGCCAGCCTTCATTTCCAGTTGCTTTACGTGTGTATGCCCTGAAAGAAACGCGCAATGCTCCGGCATGCTTTCTAGGGGCTCGGAAGCAATAAGCCCAGGTCTGTGCCCATGTGAAAGCACAAAATTCACTCCGGTTTCTTCGTCAAAGAAATAAGCTACGTCATCTCGGATTGAAAAGTCCAACACCCACTGGTCAACTTCGGCATCGCAATTTCCGCGCACGCACACAATTTTTTCCGCGTAAGAATTCAGTATTTCCGCGCAACACATAGTATCGTAGTCGGGCGGAAGGCTATTGCGCGGGCCATGATAAAGAAGGTCTCCCAACAAGAAAATGTAATCTGGGCTTTCCGCTTTTATGCGCAAGTCTAGTGCGCGTACCGCTTGCGCGGAGCCGTGCAAGTCTGAGGCAATAACAATCTTCATGGTTTTCCTTTCTTCGCTCGCATGCCGCACTGGCCAGCACATGTTCGTCACAGGTGGCGCACATTTAAAGCGTGACTTCGTTTTCTTCGCGCGCAATTATACTCAGATATTCCACGGACGAAACGAAAACATGCGAGTTTTAAATATTTCGTAACCGCAAAAACACTTATACTGAACACGTTAAAAGAATGAATTTGTAAACCAAGGAGAACGCTATGACAAAATTGCTTTACCAGGGACACGCAAGTGTTCGTATTACAACAGACGAAGGACACGTTATTTACATTGACCCTTTTGCCGGCGAAGGCTACGACGCGCCCGCTGACCTGGTGTTAATCACTCATGAACATTTTGATCATAACCAAGTACAACT
>CAZRFO010000276.1:0-2069 GCA_964599515.1 uncultured Eggerthellaceae bacterium
GTTTTGCAATGCGGGCAAATTTTGCGCACCAAACGCTGAGAAATCACACCGCGCAGTGCACTTGCAATCAAATACGGCTCAACGCCAATGTCTACCAGGCGGTCTATTGCAGAAACTGAGTCGTTTGTGTGCAAAGTTGAAAGCACCAGGTGACCTGTGATAGCAGAACGGATGGCAATTGTGCCTGTTTCGCCATCGCGGATTTCGCCAACAGAAATAACATCTGGGTCTTGGCGCAAGATTGCGCGCAATCCGTTTGCGAATGTCATGCCAGTTTTTTCGTTAATTTGGCACTGGTTTACGCCCGGAATGTTGTATTCAACAGGGTCTTCAAGCGTCATGATGTTGGTTTCTTCGCTACTTAGCTCTTGCAACATGGCACACATTGTGGTTGATTTACCAGAACCTGTAGGGCCAACAACCAAAATCACGCCGCTGCTGTTTTTGAGCAAGTTTTCATATTTTTGCAGGTCGTCGCCAACAAGGCCAATAGTTTGACTAGAAACGGTTTGTTGCGATTTGTCCAACAAGCGCAGTACGATTTTTTCGCCATAAACAGTTGGCATGCTGGAAATACGCAAGTCAATTTCGTGGTCGCGCACTTGCACCATGGCGCGGCCATCTTGCGGGATTTTGCGCTCTGAAATGTTCATGTTACCCATAACTTTCAGGCGTGAAATTACAGCGCTTTGCAAGTTTGCCGGTACCGTAAACATCTTGCGCAAGATGCCGTCAATGCGCATGCGCACCACCATTTCGTTTCCTTGTGGCTCTAGGTGAATGTCGCTTGCACGTTCATTTACGGCGCGCTCGATAACTGAGTTCACAAAGCGAATTGTTGGTGCCTGTGACTGGTCTTCTGCTTGTTGCGCAAGAGCGGCCGGAACAATATCTTGCTGCGAGCCAAACGCTTCTTGCTTCATTTCTTCCATTGCGCGCGCGGTGCCTTCATTGCCATAGAGCGTAGCAATTGCTTGTTCAATGGAATTGCGCGTAGAAATCATTGGGATAACGTGCTTGTGACTTGCCTTTTTGATTTCTTCTTGCGCTGGGAAATCTAGCGGGTCGTTAACTGCAACGTAGAGTTCGTCGTTTACAAGCTTCACTGGCACCGCACAATATTTTCTTGCAATAGTGCGCGGAACAAACTTGACCAACTCTACCGGAATTGTCACAAGAGAAAGGTCTATGTATTCCACGCCAAGCTGCATCTGAAGAGCCTCGATGAGCTGGCGTTCTGTGATGATTTTATTGTCTATAAGAACATCGCCCAAGCGCTGGCCGGTTTGTTTTTGAAGTCGCAGCGCTTCACTTAGTTGCTGTTGGTCAATCTTACCAGCTGCAATAAGAATGTCTCCAAGACGCATGTAAGCCATATAGGCACCTCCGTGGGTTTTTAAAACATGAACAAGTGTTTTGTTTCGAAATGCATTATATCTGTAATAGCTACATTTTGCGGTGCAGATATTATTGCTGTTCTAATTGTGAGACTTTACATAGAGAAGATACCTGTAGGCTGTTGGTGGCGTGGCGGTTAAGGGCTGAGCGAGCCCCGCACGAAAATTTTTTGTGGCATAAGCGAATGCACCACAAAAAATTGAGCACAGGACTGCGAACGAATGCCCTTATCCGCCACGTAGACATGATATGGTAAGCCTTAGAATAAGCTGTTAGGCGCGAGAGTTTACCATTGTTTAAGTAGCTAAGTCATGGTATTTTTAGTGGTTGAAAAAAAGCGACCCTGTGCTGCACATTTTAAAGCGCGCAGCACAACTAAAACCATAAATCATGAAGAACTGGAAGGCCAATTCATGTCTGAAAAAATTTCTACATGCAGCAACCCCACCAACCCACTTGCAACAGCGCTTGCAACAGCGTTCATAACACCAATCATGACCACACTGTTGGCGGCACTGCTAGCTCTTGCAGCCATTGCCGGCGCAACACTAACAGGAGTTCAAACAGCTAACGCGCAAGAAATAGTAGCAAGCTCAGAAGATGGCACCCAAACCTATACTTCTGTTAGCAGCGCTTGGAACGCAGCACTTTCTGGCACAAAGATAGTCATG
>CAZRFO010000277.1:0-2067 GCA_964599515.1 uncultured Eggerthellaceae bacterium
TGCAGTTGAGCAATCTGGGCAAAAGTGTGGTTCACGTGAGCCAGCCGTTGCAGTTGAGCAATCCGGGCAAAGGGCAGATTCGCAAACATCTACACCAGCTGAACAGCCAGGTCAAAATGCAGATTTACATGAATCCGTCACCGCTGCTGAACAGCCCGTTCAAGAGGCTGGTTCGCAAAAATAAATGCGGGTTTTAGCACTAGACATAGGCACGGTGCGTGTTGGAGTAGCCGTGAGCGACCCAGGTATGCGCGTAGCAACTCCAGTTTGCGTGCTGCCATCAAATGAAGTGCGCGTTTGCGCCAAAAGCTTTAAAAATGTGCTTTCAGACTGGGAGCCAGAACTTTTAGTTTGTGGCTTGCCATATACGTTAAATAACGAAGAAGGGCCACAGGCTGAGTTCATTAAAAGTTTTGCAAGTGACATTTCTAGTACATGTGGTATACCTCATGTTTTTACCGATGAACGCTTAAGTTCTGCGCAAGCGAAACGGATTTTGCGTGAAAAGGGCTATTCGGAAAAAGCTATGAGAGGAAAAATAGATATGATAGCTGCAAGTCTTTTTTTGCAGGCTTGGCTAGACGAAGATAACCTTAAACGGGAAGGATAAACATGGCTTCAAAGAGACAAGTAACATATTCGTCGCGACCTAACCATGCAGCGCGCTCTGCACATGCGCGTGGAGATAAAATGTTTCGCACATACGATACAAGTGCAATTCAACCTAAGCAAAGCAAGGCACCTATTATTGCTTTTGTGGTAATTTTGCTTGTAATCGTAGCAGCGGTTGGAATTTTTGCTTTCACCAAATTAACAGCACAAGAAGCAAATCCAAATCTCATTTCTTCAGAACAAACAGCAACAATTACAGTAAATGAAGGCGAAGGAGCAATTGCAATAGCACAAACGCTCTACAATGCTGGCCTTATTAATAACGAAGACGAATTTGTGTCACGCGTATCTGCCTTAGAAGCAGACACCAAGCTAAAACCAGGAACATACACAATAGCTGGTGGTTTATCTGTAGATGAAATCATTTCTGTTATTAAAGCTGGTCCTGGTATGACAGGAAATACGCTTACAATTCCAGAAGGCTACAGGCTATCTGAAATTGCTCAAGCTGTTGAAACTGCAACAGATGGGCGCATTAGTGCAAGTGAATTTAGTGAAGCAGCGTCAGATGCAAGCGTGTATGCATCTGAATATTCCTTCTTAGCAGATGCTGGTACAAATTCTTTGGAAGGCTTCCTTTTCCCAAAGACATATGTTGTTGAAGATGGAGCTACAGCACAAGATCTTATTCGCTTAATGCTTTCTCAATACCAACAAGAAATTGCATCGCTTGATTTTTCATATCCAAGTTCTGAAGGGCTTTCAACATACGATGCTTTAATTTTGGCATCTATTGTTGAAAAAGAATCTACTTCAAGCACGCGCGCAACCATTGCATCTGTTTTCTACAATCGATTAACCACAGATGGTGCGCCAACATACGGGCTTTTGCAATCAGATGCCACAACGGCATATGAGGTAGGCCATGACCCAACGGCAGAAGAAGTTCATTCAGATTCTGCTTATAGCACCTATACGAATAAGGGTTTGCCGCCTACGCCAATATGTTCTCCTAGTTTGGAGTCTTTGCAGGCTGTATGCAATCCGGAGTCAACAAACTACTTCTACTTCTATTTTGCAGAAGATGCAAATGGAGATTTGCAATATTACTTTAGCGAAACCTACGAAGAACACCAAGATGCAATAAACCAGTAGTTCTTGCAAAACTACTAAGTAGCTACCAAGGTTTTTTGTATGCCGGCATTGCGTCCAAATAGGTATTTTAAACGTATCACAAGCATTGATATCAAGCGCGATATCATTGCTTGTGGGTATACGCATATTTTGCTAGACATAGATAACACTATTCTTACACGTGATACTCATGTTATCCCAGATGATGTTGCACTTTGGTTGGAAAACACACGCAATGCTGGGCTTACAATTTGCTTGCTTTCTAACAATTGGCACCATGGCGTATATGAGCTTGCAGAACGACTAAATTTACCACTTGTA
>CAZRFO010000278.1:0-2052 GCA_964599515.1 uncultured Eggerthellaceae bacterium
TGCGCTGGCTGAAGCGGCGCTTGCGTTGCGGTGTTTGCCAACACTGGATGAAGAGCGCAGAGTTTCACTTGTTGTTGTGTTTTCATAGCGTGCCGCGCTTCCTTTCTGCATGGCAAGCATGTCGTAAAACGCTTCAAGGCGCGTGTCTAGGCCTGCATCGCTTGTTTGAGAGTCAAAAGTAAGATAAAGCGTTGGAATATGATAGTCGCGCGCTATTTCTTGTAGTACAGGCACGCAGTCAATTTCTGGTGTGCAACCTGCGCTTTTAATATGTACGATGCCATCAAAGCCGCTTTCTGCAAATTGCTTTGCAGCTGCAATGGTAAGCGTGCTAGTTGGACCCATGTCATAGCGCAGGTAATCAGATGCCCCTGCGCGCAGGTTTACTTCGCTGTAATTAAGATAGCGGTTTGTAAGGTTTATGCGTTTGTGCAGTTCAACGCCAAGTTTTAACAGCTTGTGCTCTGTGTTTAGGTTGGAATCTTGATCTATTGCTGTGTAGAGTTCTCCAACAATTCCTACGCGGATTGGGTTTGTTGGCTTGTTTGTTGGCAAAGCGCGAAGCGCTGCCATGCCAGCGTTGTGCGCGGCTGCAAGGCTTATGTCATCCGTGACGGAATCTAGGCTTGCGTAATACGCTGCAAGTGCCGCATCAAAGCTGCCTGGTTCAGTTTCAAAACCTGCATTAGCAAGGTAAAAATCCCAAACTTCATCTAAGTCTTGGACCATTTTTACAAGAGTCAAAAGATTGCGAATGGCGTGCGCAACATCCATGTGTGGGTTAATGTTTTGAAATGCGTTTATGTATTCTTTCACGCCGCGAAGTTCAGAAAAGTTGAGAGTTTCAAATTCGTATCCAAGGTCGCGAAGGATAGACGAGTGAACTTCGCCATAGTAGCCAAGGCGGCAAGGTCCCGCCATCGTAACAATTACGTCTGCGCCAGCCTCAAGTGCTTCAATGTAGTCGCCCAAGATGTGCTTAAACGGAGTGCATACGTAGTCTGTGCTGTAGCGGCTACCAAGCTCAATTGTGCGTTTTGTGCGCGGTGGCAGCTTAACGTAATTTGCATCCATGCATTGTTCAATTAGGTATTTGAACGCAACATCGTAATAGCTGAAACGGAAAAATATTACTAACTTGTCTGAGTGGTGCGAAGCGTGCTTTTCTTCTTTGGAGGTTTCGCGCGCTGTGCGGCGTTGTTCTTTGTTAAGCTCATGCGCCGCAAGCTTTTCTTCCTTGAGTGCCTCGCGCGAAGAACGTTTTTCTTCTTTTGCAAGTTGTCGCGCTGTGCGTTTTTGTTCCTTGTTCTTTGCGTCTTTGCTTGCCTTCCGATTTTTCGCCTTAGTAATAATGCTTGGTTCGTGCGGTTTTCTTCCGAGCGAAACTCGCTGGAAAAGAGTGGCGTTCGGTTTGTCTTGTGGGTCTTCGCTTGCTTGTAACACTACAGGAGACACTCTGTGATGAGCTGCGGCGTTTCTGTTTTGCCTTTCTGCGCGCGCCGTTGTTACTTTTACTGCGGCATCTAGTGCATGCAAAATTGCATTAGATTCGTCGCCTTTTAAATCTTCCGGGTTTTTGTCTTTGTTAACAGGAGTTATCATACATAGCCCCTTTTACCTTGGAATTTGAGGATGTCCACAAAGCTTTCTATGCGAGTTTCAAGGCCGGCTGTTCCGCTTTGCGCATCAATTGTGAGGTTTAATATTGGAAACCCTGTTACGCATCGCATGACGCAGTCGCTAGTCATTGAATCTGGTCCGCAGGGGAAGGCGCTTATAATTACGGCGCCGTCTATATTGTTGCGCAGCATTAAAAGCGCGCCAATTAATTCGCGGTTTACTTCCCAGGGCATGGTCTTGCTGAAAGATTCGCTTTCTTTGTACGCCTCTTTGCGGTTAACGTTTTCTGCCAAAAAAACTTGTGCGCCATTTGCTTGTAGTGCATCTAGTATTGGAGCGCCAAGATAAGCGTCGTGCGTGATATACGGGTGCGCAAGAACTAGTATGCGAGGGTTTGAATTTGCCTGTGCCTTTAGTGCGTTTTTGAGCGTT
>CAZRFO010000279.1:0-2026 GCA_964599515.1 uncultured Eggerthellaceae bacterium
CCTTGCTTTGATAGTGAGCGAAGTCCCGGCAAGCGCTGCTGCTGTCTACACTACAAACCTTGTTAAAGGTGCGCCGCTTGAAGTTACCAAGCAGCATCTTTCTAACGGAATTGCGCAGGCGGTAATTTGCAACAGTGGCAACGCAAATACTTGCAACGCCAACGGAATTGAAATTGCAAATGAAATGAGCGAACTTTGCGCGTCTGAGCTTTCGGCCGCGGGCTACAAAATGTCAGCCGAAGATGTTGTAGTAGCTTCAACTGGCGTTATTGGCCAGCCGCTTTCAATTGACCCAATTAAAGGCGGCCTTCCAAGCCTTGTAGCTGGGCTTTCAAACGAGCGTGCGTCTGCAACAGCTGCAGCAGAAGGCATTATGACTACAGACACAATCAAAAAAGAGATTGCTGTAGAGTTTGAAATTAATGGAACAACATGCCACCTTGGTGGCATTGCTAAAGGCAGCGGAATGATTCACCCAAACATGGCAACAATGCTTGTTTTCCTCACAAGCGATGTAGCTATAACTCCAGAAATGATTTCCGTTGCGCTTAAAGGTGACATTGCCAAAACTTTTAACATGCTAAGCGTTGACGGAGATACTTCCACAAATGACATGGTTACAATTCTTGCAAATGGTATGGCTGGCAACACGCTAATTGATTCGCAAGATGAAAAATTTGCAACTTTTGCTGCCGCGCTAAACACTGTAACAGTATGGCTTTGCCGCACAATAGCAGCAGATGGGGAAGGTGCCACAAAACTTCTAGAATGCCAGGTCACAGGCGCAGCAACTCAAGATTGCGCAAAAACGGTTGCCAAAAGCGTCATAACTTCAAGCCTTACAAAAGCAGCCATGTTTGGCGCAGATGCCAACTGGGGCAGAGTTCTTTGCGCCATTGGGTATAGCGGCGCAGATGTTGACGTGCACAAAGTTGACGTATCTTTCAAAAGCGCTGCCGGCACAATTGATGTTTGCAAAAACGGAGCAGGCATTCCATTTTCAGAAGAATTCGCAAAGCAAGTTTTACTAGAAGATGAAATTGACATACTCATAGAACTTAACAGCGGAAGCGAACAAGCAACCGCCTGGGGCTGCGACCTAACTTATGAGTATGTAAAGATAAACGGAGATTATAGGACCTAGAAATTCTAAGCGGCTCCCTAGAAATTCTAAGCGGCTATAACGCATTTTGTTCGAGCCACTCATTGGACCAAAGCCAACTCGGGCTCTCTCACATGCGTTCTATCTCGCTTAGAATTCCTAGGTCAGGTTTTTAGTTTGTACGATATAACGTACGTGTAGGGGTCTTCGCCAAAAATAAAAAATTGAAAGAAAGAAATAGTATGACGGAAGAACAAATTGCGGCAATCTCGGCAGAGGATAGGGCAGAGATTCTTATCCAGGCGCTGCCGTATATTCGCAAGTATTACAACAAGATTGTCGTTGTGAAATATGGCGGCAATGCGATGACCGACGAAAGCCTAAAAGAGCAGGTCATGGAAGACATTGTGCTTTTGACGCTTGTTGGGATTCGCGTTGTGCTTGTGCATGGCGGCGGCCCGGAAATTAACGACTTGCTTGCCAAGTTAAACATCGAGTCAAAGTTTGTGGACGGCTTGCGCGTAACCAGCGCAGAAGCTGTGGAAGTTGTGCAAATGGTGCTTGCCGGCAAAGTGAATAAGACGCTTGTAAACATGCTGCAGGCAAAAGGCGGAAACGCTGTTGGCATTGCTGGCATGGACGGCAGGCTTATTCAGGCTAAGCAAATGAAAGAAGAGCTAGGCTATGTTGGGGAAGTAACCAACGTAAACATTGACCCAATTATCGACTTGCTTGATGGCGGATACATCCCGGTTGTTTCTACGCTTGGCTGCGATGAGCAGGGAAATGTTTATAACATCAACGGGGACACTGCAGCAGCGGCAATTGCTGGTGCGCTTGGAGCAGAGCGCCTTATCATGATGACAAACACGCCAGGTATCATGCGCGACATGAATGACCCTTCAACGCTTATTGCCGATGCAA
>CAZRFO010000280.1:0-2025 GCA_964599515.1 uncultured Eggerthellaceae bacterium
ATCAATGTTTCAAACACCAAGATGAATTCACATTTGCTTTCATCAACAAGAATGTCGTGCGCCACGTTTGCATCGGAGTGTTGGTTTGTAAAGCAGTTTCCGCCGTATTCCACTAAAAACTTAATGCTAGTAGAAAGCTGATCTGTTCCTTGAACACCATCGTGAAGAGCCGTCATTTTTTCGCCATGGTCAATTGCATCTGCCCAGGTAAATATTGAAATCTTTGACTTGCACGGGTTTGTTCCGCCAATCCAAGGCAAACTGAATGAATAACTGCCAATGTCAAGACCAGAAGAAGTACCAGGTTGTCCAAGTTTTCCAACTAGAAGCGGAAGCATAGAAACAGCCAGGCAAGAAAGCTCACCGTTTGAATGACGCTGAATTCCATAATATTGACCGATGAATGGGGCCTTTGCTTCGTATAGCTCGTGGGCTAATTTAACAATGCGCTCTGCTGGAATTAGCGTAATTGCGGCAGCCCATTCTGGAGTTTTTTCTACCTTGTCGTAGCCTTTGCCCATTACATAGGACTCATACGACATATTCTTTCCAGCATATGCCTCCGGCATCGTGTCTTCGCTAAAGCCAACGCAATACTTATCCAAAAAATCGCGCGCTACTTTTTCTTCCTTGATAAGCGTATAAGCAATAGCTGCAACAAGTGCAGCATCTGTACCAGGGCGAATAGGAATCCATTCGTCATTAGAATTACATAAGGTGTCATTAAAACGTGGGTCAATATGAATGTATTTTGCCTTTGTGTTCATACGGTGCTGGTATTCAAAACCGTGCTTTGCCTCACCAGTTGAGCCCATCATGGAATCTGAAGGAGACCAACCCATGCAAATTACAAGGTCGGAATCCTGAATAGCTGCTGGCGTAGAACCAGATTTTGTACCCCACATATAAGGGGCAATGAATGTAATTTGAGCCGCAGAATATGTACCGTAATATCCCAAATAACCACCAGTACATGCAAGCCAGCGGCCAATTGGGCGGCCAGTTAAACTGTAAACACCAGAACCTAGAGTCCAATAAACTGCCTCTGGTCCATAGTTTTCGTAGGTATACTGAAGCTGATCATTAATTGTCTTAATTGCTTCATCCCAGGTAATGCGTTCAAATTTGCCTTCGCCACGTTTTCCAGTGCGCTTCATTGGATACTTCAAGCGGTCTGGGTCGTTAATCCAACGACGGACAGAACGTCCACGCAAGCATGCACGCTGGCGGCTAGTTTCTTCATCGTCCCAAGCTTTTTGCTCAGATTGAATCCACTGGATTTCACCATCTTTCACATGCATCCACAACGGGCAGCGGCTTGCGCAGTTACAAGAGCAGTGGCTCTGCACTACGGTTTCCTCTGCTGTTTCTTGGTTTGTTTCAGCAGCATACGCTGGCTCTACAGATTCAAACATGTCATCAAGCAGCATGCCACTTACGGCAGCTCCAACAATTCCAGCAGTTGCGCCTTTAATAAGCGTTCTACGAGAAACATTTAGTTCCATGTTCGTATCCATTTTCCCTCCTTCGTCTTTCTCTTATTTTATTTGTGTAAGAGCTTATTTGTGTTCGCCGTGAGAAATTTTTTGTATTTCCACTGGCACACAATTTGCAAAATGCGAAACGGTCAAATACACAGTCAAATGTTTGGTCAAAATACTCGCCGCTTCCACACAAGCCCCTATTCCTACAGTGCGCACTATAAAAAAATGCCAAAAAATGTCATCACATGAAACATGTGATATTTTTATTTCCCCTGTTCAATGTGCATAAATAAGTTACAATTTCGAAATACGAAGAAAGGAAGACATGAGACCGCTAACAAAATCTGACATTGCAGGTGATATTTCAGAGGAATATGCGTTGTACTTAAAACACTTTATTCAACAGCGCACGAAATTCCGCCATACAGTCACAAATTTTGGTGTTGAAATTTCAAACAATCCTGTTAGCGCTTCACGCGCAGCACTTCTGCGAAAAAAAATAATAAGCGCCGGCGGAGAAATAAGAAACGGCGGAAAGAGC
>CAZRFO010000281.1:0-1975 GCA_964599515.1 uncultured Eggerthellaceae bacterium
TCTTGTGAACCGCGCGGCTCTGTCATTGATGGAACAACGTGGGGTTTCTCGCGTGTGGCTTTCACCTGAACTTACGTTAGAGCAAATTGGCAACTTAGCAAGGGAAGGAAGCCCAATTGCGCTTGGAGTTACCATTATTGGCAAGCAAGAACTCATGACAACTGAGCATTGCGTGCTTATGAGCCAAGGACCATGTGACGAAAATTGTGATGAATGTCCGCGCCGTAAGAGTCCTCATTACTTGATAGACAGGAAAGGTTTTGAGTTTCCTGTGATTACAGATTCGCTAGGTAGGAGTCATATATATAACAGTGTGGAACTTGATATCGCGCACGCCTTGCCAGATTTAATTGCTGCAGGTGTTACTCAATTTATGGTAGATACAACCATGATGAATGTTGAAGAAACTGCCCATGCAATAGGCAGAGCTGTTCGAGCGCTTGAAATTGGTAGACGCGACGGAAACACTGTCGCAAAAGTAAATGGTGCAACAAGCGGTCATTTGTATCGCGCTGTTGAATAAAAACCAACACCAAACCAACACCGCCCGCTAAGGACTTTGCCAGCACGCCTGCAATTCTACGATATTTTGGATAGAGCGCGAGTATTTCTTTTATAATACTGGCTTTGTTGTATATGTGACCTTCGCGCAGGCGATAAAGATAGAAAGGCAAAAACGATGGGAATTTACGAAGAGTTACAAGAACGCGGCTTAATTGCTCAGGTGACTGATGAAGAAGAAATTCGTGACCTTATAAACAATGGCGGTGCGAGGTTCTATATTGGCTTTGATCCAACTGCAGACTCTTTGCACGTAGGGCATTTTATGGCGCTGTGCCTGATGAAGCGCTTGCAAATGGCTGGCAACAAGCCAGTTGTGCTTCTTGGCGGCGGCACCGGTATGATTGGTGACCCATCAGGGCGAACAGACATGCGCAAAGTCATGACTGTAGAAACAATTCAACATAATTGCGATTGCTTCCTAAAGCAAATTAGCCGTTTCATTGAATTTGGCGAAGACAAAGCAATAGTTGTCAACAATGCAGACTGGCTGCTAGATTTGAAATACGTAGATTTGCTTCGCGAAGTTGGCGCATGTTTTAGTGTGAACAACATGCTTCGCGCAGAATGCTATAAGCAGCGCATGGAACGCGGTCTTTCGTTTTTTGAGTTCAACTACATGATTATGCAGTCCTACGACTTTTACTATTTACACAATCACTATGGCTGCAATATGCAATTTGGTGGAGACGACCAATGGTCCAACATGCTTGGTGGTACAGAGCTCATTCGCAAAAAAACAGGCGATGATGCTTACGCTATGACTATTACATTGCTTCTTAATAGCGAAGGCAAAAAGATGGGAAAAACTGCAAATGGTGCAGTTTGGCTTGACCCAGAAAAAACAACGCCATACGAGTTCTACCAATATTGGAGAAATGTTGCAGACGATGACGTCATGAAGTGTCTGCGTATGCTTACATTCGTTTCGCTAGAAGACATTGCAGAAATGGAAAAGTGGGAAGATTCTCGCATTAACGAAAAGAAGGAAATTCTTGCATACGAACTAACTGCGCTTGTACATGGACAAGATGAGGCGAAGCGTGCTCAAGATACTGCACGTGCAATCTTTAGCGGCGCTGGCGATAGCGAAAACATGCCAAGTACAGAAGTTGGCGAAGATGTACTAGAAAACGGTTCTGCTAACATTGTTGACCTTTTGCTTTTGGCTGGCTTGGTGCAAAGTAAAAGCGAAGCCCGCAAGCTCATTGCGCAAAAAGGCGTAAGTCTTAACGGGGCTCCAGTTGCAAGCCACGAAGACCGCGTGACTAAAGAGCAATTGCAAGAAGGCGCTATTGTTCGTAAGGGGAAAAAGGTATTCCATAAGTTTTACTTGTAAGTTAAAAGCTACATGTCTATTTAAAAGAGCCGTGCCGTTGCGCGGCTCTTTTAATACCTAAACGCGTCTGAACGG
>CAZRFO010000282.1:0-1940 GCA_964599515.1 uncultured Eggerthellaceae bacterium
CGAATTTTGAAAAGCGCTAAATATGACGATGGACTAAACGAACTCATAAAACGCTTCAACTACATCATTTCTAACAGCTCGTGGTCTATTGCTTGGCGCACAAAATCCGACCGAGTAATTCCCTTTTGATCTTTAACGCGGCGCATAGCTATAACACGTGAACGAGGAATCTTAACCGTAATAGTTTCAAGAGGTTCCGAGAACACTTTTGGTCTTCCCTGTACCACCTCACCAAATTCCATATTACTCCAATCACTGGATTCGTATTCAGCCGCCCATTTATCAAGCTGTTCAGCAGTTACACCAAATTTCTCAAGAATTTTCTCTTCGTTCATCGCTTTCTCCTGTTCAAGCCTAACTCGCGTATAGCATTATCGTCTGGAGGTGTTAACGCATGATAAATCAGCCAATCACCGTCACTGTCGCGCAAAACCACTAACTCAAGCAGTCGCCCTTTTTCGTCATAGCCAACAGCAATATACTCATTTGGATTCTTATTAACCCTAGGTTTGCTGCATATGCAATTTTTCCATGCAGCCGCTGCATCTTCTTTTGAAACCTCGGGGTGGCGTTGCGACACCCTATCAGAAACAAAAACTTGGTTCATTTCAACCTTTCTTTATAAAGGTATTACCTAAATATATTACGTATTTTAGCACGTAATAGAAAAGATCGGACAAAGCAGCAAATTATTTTAGGAGAATGTTCTTCCACTCCATGTATTTTTCGCCATTTCAACTGCGTTAAACTTTGGGTTTGCCACTGAACTGGTGCTATGTAAGCTGCGGGTTTTCACTCTACGAATCTGTTAATTTTCATGCCACATTCGCTCAGTTTTAACGAAAAAGCCCACAAAAAGCGGGATAATTGCAAGTTGGGGATTTTGTTGACATTGGCTGCATTGCATTGGTTGCATTGCATTTGTTACATTAGCAAACGTCAATGCAAGAGCACGCAACGTAGGCACACATCATTACGAAAGCGAGGCAACATGCTCAAACTTAACACGTACGCTGGGCTTATTAGGAACTGGAAAGAACTTGCTAAAGAGCTTTCCGTAAACGTAGAAAACCTTGACCACACAGCGCGTGAGCGCACAATCATCACAGCAGCGTACGAAAAATGGGGCAAGGATGTTGGCAATCACATCAACGGACAGTTCGCTTTTGCAATTTACGACACAGAAGCAGAAGAGCTTTTCTGTGCGCGTGACATTCTTGGTGCAGAACTTTTCTTTTACTACGAAACCGCAGATGGGAACTTCCTTTTTGCTACAGAAATCAAAGAGTTGTTTGACCAGCCAGGTTTTGTGCGCGAAATCAACGAACAAATGATTCAGTTTTACCTAGGCTTTACTTATTTGCCAGGCGAAGAAACTCTTTTCAAGGGAGTTTACAAGCTTGAACCAGGCGGGTATGCAACATTCAACAAGCGCGATGGCTTGACTCTTGGCAAATACTGGGAGCTAAATTTTGAACCGGATGAATCTAAAAGTCTTGACGAATGGGCAGACGAAATTGAAAACGCGTTTAAAGAAAGTCTTGAGTGCGTTTGCGATGAGCAAGATACGCCAGATACATTCCTTTCCGGCGGCGTTGATTCCTCATACATTCTAGCAGCTAGTCGTGCAAAAACAGGATATTGTGCGTCATATGCCAATCAGGATATAAGCGAAGAAGAACAGGCAAAAGAAACTGCGGCACATTTCGGTCGCGGGTTTGAAGGTGTGCAAGTTACCGCACAAGATTTCCTTGCAACAATAGATGAATTCCTGCTTGCATATGAAATTCCAACTGCAGACATAGCAGGGCTTTCGCTTTATTGCGCAGCTAAAAAGGTGAAAGAGAAGTCTTCGCTTTGTTTTTCTGGCGAAGGAGCAGATGAATTTTTCGCAGGTTATAGCGTGTACGCGCCGCAGTCGAAAATTCGCAAGATGCTAA
>CAZRFO010000283.1:0-1934 GCA_964599515.1 uncultured Eggerthellaceae bacterium
GTGGAAGCTGTTATGGAGTCTCACGCGTTAGAGCAGGTGAATTCCCTTGAGCAGCTAGAAAGCTGGGATGCGTGGACAAGGCGTATAGCAAGTGAATGGATTGCTAAGAGGTAAGTAGAATTCGAGCGCAAAAAAGCGCGATGTGCTGTGCGTTTGGTTGTGTGCGCTGTGCACTATGTGCAGTTCGCCTGTACGCACGCCAGCAAAAACGCAATTTTGCACATGAGTTTGCTCTAAATAGATAAACAGGAAGGTTTGTATTTTTGGACATTATCGTAATGATATTGTGTGTGTCGGTTGTGCTTGGCGTGCTTGTGTTCATTCACGAGGGCGGCCACTACTTAGCCGCGCGTGCATTTGGAGTGCGCGTGACCGAGTTCATGATTGGCTTTCCTGGGCCTGGTTTAAGCTTTAAGCATGGTGAAACTCGCTTTGGCGTAACGTGTGTTCCGCTTGGCGGATACGCAAGAATTTGCGGAATGGAAGCAGGCGATGAAAGCCCACATCTAAAGGCGGTTCTTGCTTCTATTTCTGCACGTGGGACAGCGTATATGGAAGATGTTGCACAAGACTGCTCAATTACAAACGATGAAGCTTTTGATGCACTAGAAGAACTAGTTGAATGGGGTTGCATTACTGGCCCTACAAAAAAAGACGAATACAATGTGTTTCGTACTGTGGACGTTCGCCCAACAAAACGCCAGATAAAACAAGCAGAAAAGGCAGGATTGCCGGCTCCGCAGCGCGTAGATGAAGGAACGCCCAGAGCATTTGACAACGCAGAAGAACTTTATAACCAAGAATACAAGCAACAATATCGCAGTAAGCCTTTTTGGCAGCGCTGCATCATTTTGCTTGCCGGCATTGCTATGAATTTGCTTTTTGCAATATTGGTTATCGTTTTAATTTATTCTGTCATAGGCTTTGACTACACATATGAAACTGGCGAGGTTACGCACATAACAGTAAGCCCACTGCGTTCGCTCTACGCAGGCATAAGTTATATTGGACTAGTTGCCCAAGCTGTTATTTCGCTTTTTAACCCACAAACTGCGGCACAAACTGTATCTGATTCTACATCTATTATTGGCATTGCAGTGTATTCAAAGGTTGCAGCCGAAGCTGGATTTACAACATTTTTAGAGTTCATGGCTATGATTTCTGTTTCGCTAGGTCTTATGAATTTGCTTCCTATTCCGCCTTTAGACGGTGGGCGTTTTGTGATAGAAATCTACCAAAAAATAAGCGGCAAAAATGCAAGTGTTCGCGCCATGAATATGTTAACCATTGCAGGCATGGTTTTCTTCCTTGGATTTTTCTGCATAATGTGCGGGCAAGATATTTCCCGTTTTGTCTTTGGAAATTGGGGATAGAAAAACGGAGGTAGGCTTTGTCTGAGTCAAAGCAAAGTACAACACGGCGCATAGTAATTGGCAACGCCAAAGATAAAAAGAATGGGCGCGCGTGCGTTGTCGGCGGCGGTGCTCCAGTTTTGGTGCAATCTATGCTTAATGCACCTGCAAACAATGCGGCTGCAAATCTTGCGCAAATTCATGCGCTAGAACAAGCAGGGTGCGAGCTTGTAAGAATGGCTGTTCCAAGTCTGGATTGCATTGATTCTTTTGCGGAAGTTTGCGAAAAATCTCCACTGCCAGTTGTTGCAGACATTCATTTTGATGCTCGTATAGCAATAGAAGCGGCGCGTGTTGGTGCGGCAAAGTTGCGCATAAACCCAGGTAACATTGGCGGATACGAAAAAACAGACGCGGTAATTGAGGCTGCGCGTGAAGAAGGAATTCCAATAAGGGTTGGCGTAAATGCTGGTTCTTTAGACAAAGAACTTGCTGCGCGCGAAGACCTAAGCCTTCCAGAAAAGCTAGCTGTATCTGCGCAAAATTACGTGGAATACTTTAAGTCAAGAGATTTTGAAGACA
>CAZRFO010000284.1:0-1931 GCA_964599515.1 uncultured Eggerthellaceae bacterium
TTTGCGCTCAAGCAATACCGCCGAGTGGTGACACAAGGGGTAACCGATGAACTCCTGGCAAGTTTTATGGCTCCTTTGCGTTTGTATTGCTCGCGTCAAGTGGAAAGCTACTTCGTGATAGATGAAAAAGGTAAGCTTTACGAATGCGATGGAGACGTAGGCTATGAACACCGCGCCTTGGGAAGCGTTTATGACGATGTACTCCCAGCTCACAAGCCATATAATCCGTTTAAAGACCAGTTATGCGAACAATGCGCGTATATACCAATTTGTTTAGGGAATTGTCGCTGGACTCGCGATTGTGTTGGAGAAAGTTGTGCGCCACAAAAAGCGATAATCCATGAAATCTTGCACGACTGGCGTGCTGTTCTAGAAGATGCACTTGATGGCGAAAAACATGTTGAACTTAAAGACGGTATGCAACACGGCGACGATGACAATTATGAACACAACGCGCGTGTATTACGCGCAGGTACGCCTCCAGATTTTGATAGTCCAACTCCGTATGTTTTGTGGCTATAAAGCAAGACTTTTACATCTGCGATAATTGCATAAAATCAAATTACATTGCGGTGATTAATGGCAATGCATTCTAATGCTGGTAAAAATAGTGAAATAAACAAGAAAGCTGCGCACATGGGTAACATACTGTGGTAATCTTAACAACAAGCGGTTGCATTAAACGCAGAACTTAAACACACTAGAATGCAAAGCAGGTCAGATTTTCGTGGCTACAGAAGCAACAATTGTATCCTTCGCAGATATCAAACGCAAAAGCGTGCGTAATGACGTGCGTTCTAGTGATGTTACATCTAAGCGCAAAAATGCGCATCCAAACAGGCGCTATGCAGGTGCTACGCAAGAAAAAAACGAGCGTTTTAGCGTACGCACTAATGAAAATTTCAATGTGCGAAAAAACGCAAATTCCAGCGCAAAAACACCAAAGCTAATAAACAAATCAAATTTAAACAAAGATACTGAATTTGAATTTCAAAATGAAGAACGAGTTGATTTTGCCGCATTAGGTGCTGCGCGAAGAATCGGTTTGGATCCAAACCTGATGAAAGAGGCACGTCGAAAAACCGCAAACGATGGTGCTTTTGCAGAACACACTAACGCTTCGCGTGCGCAATCTTCGCGCGTGCAATCAACGCGGGAAGCGTCGCAAGACATCGGGTTTGTTCAACCAGAACGCGCAACTTCGAAAAACGCATCAAGCGCTAAAGAAACACGTGCAAACTCAAACGCTGAAAGCAACGCACGTATAGCGCAAGCGCCACGTAAAGCAATTTACACTGCCAGCGACCTAGAAGACGAAGACACTCCAGAAGAAGCGCGCAATCAAAAACGCGGCAGCTTCCAGGAACTTTCCGCAAAATACGCAGACAAAAAACGAGCACGTGCAAAAGAGCGTGCAGGTAAGCAATTTAGCGCACAATTTGGAAAAGAAAGCGGCTCCGCTCCATCTGAAGGAGCTCCACGTGCTGCTGTTTATAAGGCAGAAATGGGAAATAATCACCGCAAGGCTGCAAAAATGGAGTCTAAAACTCATGCAAATTTTGCGCGTGGCGCTAAGTCTTCTTCTGCAAAAAAACAGGGCGGCGCTGGTTTCGGTCGCTCTGACTTTAGCGAATTTGAGTCCGCAGCGCATACAGGAAGCCGTGTTCGTTTTACTGGAGTGCGTCCGTTTGAAAAGGTATCAAAGGCCACAAACAAGCATGTTATTTCTTCAAAGTTAACCAGATTTGCACTTGTTGTGGCGTGTGCGGTGGCGCTTTGTGTGTTCATTTACCCCGCAGCGCAACAATACTATGTAGAGCTTAGGAATAACGCAAAGTTAGATGCGCAATATGAAGCAATTCAAGAGCGCAACAGCACGTTAAATCAAGAACTCAATACGCTTTTGTCAGACGATGGTATTCGCCAGGAAG
>CAZRFO010000285.1:0-1907 GCA_964599515.1 uncultured Eggerthellaceae bacterium
TGATGAGTCGCATAGATCAGCAGCTTCGTATAACCAAAATCATGATTGACGCCTGGGACGTTCCAAATCAGGTTGAAAATAGAAAACTTCGCAAATACATGATGAATTATCTTTCTATGATGATGTGTATTTGCTCAATTTTTAATCGTATGATTGGAACGGAAGAGTCTGAACTTGCCAGGGCTGAAATTTGGGAATACTTAAAAGAAAAGCAGCCTTCTATGTATACGCCCGTGCGAACAAATATTTTAAATTTGGCAACAAATTTGGAAGGCGAACTTGGAAAGAAAATTGGTGTTTCAGGTTACAGGCTGGCGCAAAAGATTTTCAATTTCAACTAATAGCTAGTTCTTTGAAAATGCGCTTTTGATTTGCTGCAGTAAGGATGCAATTTGCGTTGCCTTGCTTTTGCATAATAGATTTAAAAAAAGCCAGATGCGCAAATGCATCTGGCTTTTTTGTAGTAAATTTACATTACGTGTAAAGATATTTGTTGCGCTATTTTTTAACGGTGTGAACCAACAAAATATAGAGCTATGGTTCCTGGACCAGAGTGTGCGCCTATAACAGGGTCAAGCTCTGTGATGGTGATGTCTAGGTCTCCGTATGTTTCTATTACTTTATCGCGAACATAAAGCGCATCTTCAAGACAGTCACCATGGTTGATAAATACAGGGTAGCCTTCGTCTTTATTAAAGCCATTTGATTTCATGGATTTAACGCAAGCGTCAAGAGATTTTTTGCGGCCACGAACTTTTTCAACTGGAATAAGACGCCCTTCATCATCTACATGCAAAACTGGCTTAATGTTTAGCAAAGAGCCAGCCCATGCACTTGTTTTTGAAACACGTCCGCCTCTGAATAGATAAACAAGGTCATCTACTGTAAACCAGTGCACAAAACGCAATCTATTGTCTTCAACCCATTTTGCAAGTTCTTCTATTTCAGCGCCGTTCTTTTTCTTTTGAGCTGCAATATATGTAAGCAAGCCTTGGCCACCAGCGGCGGCAAGCGTGTCTACCGCAATCAACTTCTGATTTGGATATTCGCCTCTTATGGTGTTGAATGCGCTATTTACCCCTTCGAATGTCCCAGATAGAGCGCTTGAAAATCCTAAATATAAAACATCGTATCCTTGCTCCAAAAAACCAACGATAACGTCTTGGGTGTCTGCTAAGTTTACAAGGGAAGTGCTTACAACTTTTCCATCGCGCATACTATGATAAAAAGCTGTTAAGTCTGTTTTTGAATCAAGTGGGTCATTAATATGAGATTCTCCGTCAACATAATATGTAAGCGGTAAAATGGTCAGGTCGCATTCGGCGATTTCTTTTGCCGTAAGGTTGCAACATGAATCTGCGATTAATTTGTATGCCATGTTTATTCCTTTATTCGACTGTTTATATTAGCGTGCAAATTATAAATCTCAACTATGCACGCTGTGTAAAAAAATCCAATTCGTTGCAATTATTAAGGTGTTTGATTTTGTGTTTTAACTGTCTTTGACAAAAGCGTGTTGCACCTCAGACAAATAAATAAAAGCACTCGTGTTAAACATTGCAAGTTTGTGTGTGTTTTCTTCTATAATTACGGGGTTATGCTGACAATAGGAGAAGAAAATGGCAAAAAGCTATAAAGAGACAATGAATCTTCCAGAAACTGTATTTCCTATGCGCGGAGATCTTCCAACTAAAGAACCTAAGCGCTTGCAGTTTTGGAATGATATTGATATTTACAACAAAGTTTTAGAAAAAAATAAAGATGGGAAACCTTTTGTTTTGCATGATGGTCCGCCATATGCAAACGGTCCTATTCATATTGGACATGCATTCAATAAAATCTTGAAGGACTTTGTTTTGAAATCACATGCTCAACAGGGCTTTTACACTCCATACATTCCTGGTTGG
>CAZRFO010000286.1:0-1906 GCA_964599515.1 uncultured Eggerthellaceae bacterium
CAGCGCAATTGGGCAAAACACAGATGAGATATTTGTATTAATAAGCATTTAAAACAAGCTTTTGTAATAGGAGAAAAAATGAAAAAACTCAACGCAAAGGAACTAAAGCAAGCATACATTGACTTTTTTGTGGAACGAGGTCACGCACACATTAAAGGCGCATCCTTAATCCCAGAAAACGACCCTACAGTTTTGTTCACAACAGCAGGCATGCACCCGCTTGTTCCCTACCTTATGGGAGAAAGCCACCCTGCTGGCACACGCTTGGTTGACTGCCAGAAATGCCTGCGCACAGGAGATATTGATGAAGTAGGAGATGCTTCTCACCTAACGTTTTTCCAGATGATGGGCAACTGGTCTTTAAACGACTACTTCAAACAAGAGTCAATTCCTTTTAGCCATGAGTTTTTAACAAAGGTTCTAGAAATTCCACAAGAAAAAATTTCTGTTACATGTTTTGAAGGCGAAGAAGGCATCCCACGAGACGACGTTTCAGCTGACACGTGGCGTTCTTTAGGATACCCAGATGAGCGCATCTATTTTTACCCACGCAGCGAAAACTGGTGGGGGCCTGCAGGAACTACCGGTCCATGCGGCCCAGACACAGAAATTTTCTACGACACCGGAAAAGAACCATGTGGGCCAGACTGCCAGCCATCTTGCTCTTGCGGAAAATACTTGGAAATTTGGAATAACGTTTTCATGGAATACCGCAAGACTGAAGAAGGCACCTATGTTCCACTTGGTCGCCACAATGTAGATACAGGCCTTGGGTTAGAGCGCGTTTTGTGCGTAATTAACGGATA
This sequence comes from uncultured Eggerthellaceae bacterium, assembly GCA_964599515.1. Classification (GTDB taxonomy): domain Bacteria; phylum Actinomycetota; class Coriobacteriia; order Coriobacteriales; family Eggerthellaceae; genus CAKUOV01. Next base: position 807 of record CAZRFO010000286.1, read on the forward strand.
CGAAAGCGTTTATGACACAGAGCTTTTCTTCCCAGTAATTGAGCGCATTCAAGAAACCACACACATTGACTACGCAAACGCAGACAAAGATACAAAGTATGGCATTCGCTTAATTTGTGACCACATGCGCAGCGCAACATTTTTGCTTGGAGACGAACGTGCAGTTACTCCATCAAATGTAGACCAAGGATACGTTTTGCGCCGCATCATTCGCCGCGCAATGCGCCACTGCATGAAGCTTGAAATTCCATTTTCTGAACTGCTTGAATATGCAGAAATCCTGATTAACATTTATGAGGAAGACTACCCTGAACTGCGCGAACATCACGATTTCATCATCGAGCAATTCGCAAAAGAAATTGAAACATTCTCTAAAACAATCGACAAAGGCACAAAGCTTGCCAACAAGATTATGGATGGCATCCCAGCAGGCGGCCAGCTAGATGGCGAAAACGCCTTCCACCTATATGACACATACGGCTTCCCGCTAGAGCTTACTTGCGAACTTGCAGCAGAACGCGGCTTAACTGTAGACACAGCAGACTACGAAGTACGCTTCGCAAAGCACCAGGAACTTTCCCGCGCAGGAGCAGAAAAGCGCTTCAAGGGTGGCTTGTCTGATAGCTCTGAGGAAACAGCACGCCTGCACACTGCAACACATTTGCTGCATGGCGCTCTTCGCAAAGTTTTGGGAGATACCGTTTTCCAACGCGGTTCAAATATCACACCAGAGCGCTTACGTTTTGACTTTAATTTTGAACGCAAGATGACAGAAGAAGAAATTGCAGAAGTTGAAGCAATCGTAAATAAGGCAATTGCAGAAGAAGTTGACGTGGTTTGCCAAGAAATGCCTATTGAAGAAGCTCGCGCACTTGGCGCAGTTGGCATTTTTGATGACAAGTACGGCGACCGAGTAAAGGTGTACAGCATTGGTGATTACGACACAGAACTTTGCGGTGGCCCGCACGCAAGCAACACTCGCGAACTTGAATGCTTCAAGATTCAGAAAGAGAAGTCTTCTTCTGCTGGTGTTCGCCGTATTGTTGCTGTAATTGGCGACTACGCAAAGCAATAAGCTAGCGCAGTGAACGCGGCGTACG
>CAZRFO010000287.1:0-1872 GCA_964599515.1 uncultured Eggerthellaceae bacterium
CTTGAACCGCCAGGTTAGTTTGCTTTGCGGCAATCCACACGCCCATACCAAGCATACCAACAACCACAATACCAACAAGAATAGCTAATTTAAGCTTCAAACGTTTTGACATATACGCACCAACATATTCCAATTACATGTTATTTGAATTGCTAAGCAGTAGCTTTACAACAGCACGACACAAATCAACTTCCGTGCAACACCAAATGTTAAACCATCCAGCAGCATTAAGCCAGAAGCTTTGCCTTCGCAGGGCTCAAATCCGCTTTCATGCAGCATCCAACTAACCATTATGATGGCGCAAGAACTCTATGAACTTTTCTTCTGTAATTGGTCTTGAATAATAGTAGCCTTGAATGTAGTCGCAGGAATTCTGCTTAACAAAATCAACCATTTCTTGAGTTTCTACACCTTCAACAATAATCTCACGATTAAGGCGCTTAAACATCACGCAAATGTTTTCAAAAACTATACGCGCTTGCTCATCTTCCATTGCGCGCCAAAGAATGCTTTTGTCTACTTTCACATAAGAAAACGGAAGACGGAAAAGGTAGTCGCTTGAAGAAAAACCTGTACCGTAGTCGTCCAAAGAAAAAACAATGCCCGCATTTGTTAGTTGCGCAAGATTATCTTTTACGACTTCATTTGTAACCATGTGTTCAGACTCTGTAATTTCAAGATTTAAACAACTTGTAGAAAGCTTTGATTCCGAAAGAAAATGAATAAGATTCTTTGCAAAGTAAGGTTCCATGAGTTGCAAAACACTCGCATTGACTTCAATATAGTGCATGCCCAGCTCAAATGCCTTGCCGCTTTGTAGAAATGCGCAAACCTGGCGTAATACAGCATTTCCAACATCCGCAATTTTTCCTTTGCGTTCTGCTAGTGGGATAAATTCAGCTGGTCCAATATACCCAAGGCCGTCTGTGCGCAAACGAATAAGCGCCTCGGCACTTTCGAATTTGCCAGTCTTCAAATTCACAATAGGCTGGTACACAACAGTGAAGCCGTCGTGTTCTATAGCGTAGTTCATGCTTTCTTCTATTAGCAGACTTCGCTGATACTGCTTGATTGCAATGGAAAGACTTTCAAACTTTTCAAGCTCATTAGACGAATACAAACGAAGCATATCTATAAGCGATGCGGTAGAAATGTTGTTGTTTTTGAGTTCGTCTGCATTTAGGTATTTCACATAACAATGCGCGCGAACAGCAACGTCATCTATCCTGATAGGACAAATAAATTGCGCTTCAATTTTAGTTATTAAATCCAATCTTTCTTTTTGGGTTAGTCCAGTTTGCGAAATTATAAAAGTATCTTCATCTATGCAATACACTTTACGTTTGTATTGCTTCCAAAACATTTCTGCAACTCTTTCTGGAAATTCCGCAGCGATGATTGATTGATTGAGTTCAAGACCGTCTAATAGCGGATACACACCAATAACAAACAGGTCTATGCTTTTAAATGTGTAGTGAGTTTCTTTTGATGCAAGTTCAAATGCATCACGGTTTAAACAATTTGTATTGCGATACATATATAACGCTGGGTTTTCGAACGCAAAAAATATAAATAGCGTAACAGCAGCCAAGAATAAATTGCCAAGATCTGCGCGCGGAATAAAATGCTGAACCGTCATGCACAAAAGCAATGCGAAAAGTATGGCAATGATTGAATTTTTTTGAAAACGCGAAAGTTTTGTTCTGATAAATAGCGTGACAGCAATAACTGAAATGTTTAAAGCAATAGGCACAGCAAACATTACCCACATGAATGGCCCGTGCGCATAGGTTAAATCTTCGCCAAAATAAATAATCCAATGGTTTACTGGCGTTAAAAGTAAAACCGCAGCTTCTAATAGAGCAACCACTA
>CAZRFO010000288.1:0-1856 GCA_964599515.1 uncultured Eggerthellaceae bacterium
TTTTCATATTAGGTGTAAGTTCAATTATTGGATGGATTCCAATCTTTGAATTGAATTTGATGTTTGTGTTGCTTGCATCGCTTGGTGCCGGTATCATTGCTGGCATTTGTCGTTCGTTTGCTGTTGAATTGCTATACAGCAAAAATGAAATCATGGCAACACCTGTTGCTCAGGCAATCCTTACATTTGTACAGCGCGCATGCGATTTTATTGCGCCTATTGTTTTTGGTGCAATTTTGGGCAATGGTGGTTCGTGGCAAAACACGAGCATTTTTATGGTTTCGTTGATTGTAATTTCAATTGTTGCTCTAATAGCGTTTCTTAAATTTAAAGACGGCACACCTGCACCAAATAAATAAGTGCTATTGCCGTTTCGCAAAGCAGTCTTGACAAACCTAACGCAAAAATAGCTGTAGCTCCAGACTTACGCAAATATCGTGCGCAGGCGTAATAGTAAAGACGTAGTGCGCGCGCTTGCGATATACTATCCAGTTGCAAAACTTGAAGAGAGGAATACTCGTGAGCGTAATCGAGGAACTAAATTCACTTCGTGATAACACTTTGGCAGCCATCGCTGCAGCAGATAATACGGCCAATTTGGAAAAAGTCCGTGTGGCAGTACTTGGCAAACAAGGCACTCTAACTGCATATTTGCGTTCTATGGGCCAACTTGCAAAGGAAGACCGTGCAGTAGTTGGAAAGACTGTAAATGAAGTTCGCGCAATCGTAGAAGCTGCACTTGCAGAACGCAAAGCAGCACTTTCAAAAGCAGAACTTGAAGCCTCAATGGATGCTGCTGCAGTAGACGTTACGCTTCCGGGACGCGCTCAGCAAATGGGAACTCGCCATCTTATCAACAGAATCTCAGATGAAATTTGCGACATCTTTTCAGGTCTTGGATACAGCGTAATTTCTGGCCCTGAAGTTGAAACAGACTACTACAACTTCACAGCCCTGAATGCTCCTGCAGACCATCCAAGCAGAAGTATGCAAGATACATTTTATGTTAAAGATTTAAGTGGGGAAGAAGCCTCTGTTCGTGGTGAATCTGATGTTTTGCTACGTACGCAAACTTCTGGTTGCCAAGTGCACGCAATGGAAGCGCAAGAGCCTCCAATTTATGTTGTTGCTCCTGGCAAGGTTTACCGCCGCGACGTTGCAGACCCAAGCCATCTTCCACAGTTTACGCAGGTAGAAGGCTTAGTTGTAGATAAAGGCATCACATTTGGAGACCTAAAAGGCACGCTTGAGCATTTCTGCAAGCAAATGTTTGGCGAAGAACGCAAGACACGTTTCCGCGCGCACTATTTCCCATTCACAGAGCCTTCTGCAGAAGCAGACGTAAGCTGCGGCATTTGCCATGGCGAAGGATGCCGTTTCTGCAAAGGAACCGGTTGGCTTGAAATTTTGGGTTGCGGTATGGTTGATCCAAACGTTCTAGAGATGTCTGGCATAGACCCAGAAGTTTATTCTGGCTTTGCATTTGGGCTAGGCGTAGAGCGTGTTGCATGTCTTAAATATAACGTCCCAGACCTTCGCATGCTTATTGAAGGAGACATGCGCTTCTTGCGTCAATTCTAATTGAAAAGGATTATGCAGACGTGTCTAGCGAAGTAATTGTTGTAGAAGGAACATCTAAACTTGCAGGTACAGTAGCTGTTTCTGGCGCTAAGAACTCAGCGCTAAAGTTGATGGCTGCAAGTTTGCTTGCAAAAGGGCAATCTACGCTTAATAACGTTCCAGATATTTCTGACATTACAGTAATGAGCGAAGTTCTTGAGCGTTTGGGCGCCAAGCTTTCACGAAGTGGACATACTCTTTATATAGATACTACAAATGTAGATTCGTATGACACT
>CAZRFO010000289.1:0-1852 GCA_964599515.1 uncultured Eggerthellaceae bacterium
ACGGCTTTGTAGTTCAAGGCAGCAATGCTGCACGCAGCAACAACTTCGCATTTCAAAACAACGATGGTGCAGGTGAATAAGTGACTCTTGAACTTGTCATAGTTATTATCTTGCTTGCAATCAACCTAATTTGCGCGCTTGTTTACCTTATCTCGCATATTGTTGCAGGCAGAGCAAAGCAGGGAATCGCTGTGTGCATATTCCTTTTGGCTTTCCCCGTTATAGGCGTGCTTGTTATGCTTTTGGGGGAAGTCTTAAGTTTTGTTTTCCGTCGCCTTCAAATAAAAGAAATTGACCCAGAAGATTTAAGCTTTAGTAAAGAGCGTATGCACCTAGCCATGCCTGCAGATGTTCAGAAAAGCTTAAATACTGTAGCGGTTGAAGAAGCCTTGTTAATGTCTGGTAGCAACGACCGTCGTCAAACATTTATCAATGTGCTTAAAGACGACGAGCAAGACAACATGCTTCCGCTTATTAGGCGCTCTGTTGAAAACGCAGACCCAGAAGTTGCTCATTATGCAGCATCTTATATAGACAGTGCGCTAACAAATTACAAGAAAAAAGAAGCGCAATATTACACTGCTATGAGCGCAGATGCTAGCACTACAAATGTTAAACGCTATATTGAATATGTGGAAAGCATTGTCAATTCTGGGCTGTTTGCAACTTTGGAGATGCAAAATTATTCGGATAGGCTTGTCCAAGCTGCAGAAACTCTGTATTTACGCAACCCCGATGATGTATCGGATACAGATATTGTAAATTTGGTTGGAGTATTGAAGACTCTAGGCAGAGAAGATGCTCGTGCACTGTGGATAAGTAGAGCGCATGAACGCGCCTGGACAAGCCTTGAGTGCTTTAAGTTGTGTGCTTCGTATTTTTATAGCATCAACGACAAAGAACGCTTGTTTACCTTAATTAATCAGGCAAGACGCCATTCTGTAAACCTTGACCAGGAATCGCTTACGTGGATTCGCTTGCTTGAAACGGAGGCGTTATGATAGAGCTTGTCACAAACGCCTTTACTGGCGCGAATTTAGGAAACGTTTTAACTATATGCCAAGTGTTTTTTGGCTATATCATTTTGTGTTTGGCAATGCCAGCTATTTGTTTGCACAAGTTCTGCGCAGGTAGGCCTCTTGCAATTCGCTTGGTATATTACCAGGTAGCTGGCTTGATTTATATCACGCTTTTTGGTTTTGCGCTTGCATTTTTGAATGTTTACAACACGGCAAGTGTGTGGCTTACACATATTTTGTTGCCGCTAGTTCTTTCTGCAGCGTTTTTATACCGCGAGCAGTTCGTGGCAAAAATTAAGGGAATAGCTTTAGTAAGTAGAGGAATCTCAAAAGGTGATTACACATTTTTGCGTGTACGTACTCGCATTGCGCAATGTGTAACTAAGTTTTTCAAAACGGTTTATAAAAATTACTTAAAAGGGCACTTGCTAAGTTATGTTGCTTGGATATTCTTTGGCTTGTTCCTGCTTTGCTTTTATGGATATTTCCGTCTGCATTATTTGAATTATTCCTGCTCAGATGACAGTACTCACTTATATTGGGTGCGCTGCTTGCTGTTGGGTAACCCTTTTCCTGCTGGTATGTACCCGCATACAGAGCATTTTTTGTGTGCGTGCATTTGTGCACTTTTAGGCTTAACTCCAACGCGCGCATACCTTGTAATGAATATCCTGACAAACTTCTTGACATATTCAATGGGCTACATTTTCTTGCGTCAAGTTGTTACGTCACGTGCGGCAGCAATAGCTTCTGTTGGCGTTTGCCTTACTACAAACCTTTTGCAAATAGCAACATACAACCGCTTGGTGTATTCGGTGCCAATGGAGTTTGCG
>CAZRFO010000290.1:0-1849 GCA_964599515.1 uncultured Eggerthellaceae bacterium
GTATTCGCGTTTTATATTGTCATAACGGCAGTACATTCCATGGCTGCACAGATACTGCAAAATCACGCGCGAGTTGTTTCTTTTGCATACGGTGTCACACAAATCTGGAGTCATGCTTTCCAAAATAGACGTTTCTACCAAAAATTCGTATGTGTCCGCGTCAACATGATCCATAACAGACGTTGTAAAATGCCTGTTCAGATAGCTTTCAACTTCCTGTATTATGTTTTCTTCATCTTGGGTTCGACTCAAGCACAACGCAGCAAACAAATATGGCAGAGGCCAATTTCCATAATCGCGCTTCATTTTTGACATTTGCGTGCCGTCTAGTTGCGGAAGGAGTGTTGTCGCAAAACTTGAAAGCTCTTTTTCGTCCATTTCGAAATCTCTTTGATTGATTTCGCAAATTGAAGAAGTAAAAAGCAAGTCATCAAAACGCTGCGAGCGAAATGACCCAGAAATAACAATTTTTATGTTGCTGTCCGTATTGTTGTTAAGAAACGTAATAGCGTCATCAAAAGCTTGCGAAGCCGCCGCCTCGTAGTTATCAAGAAAAATAACATATGTTGTTTCTGGATTGCAATATTGGTCTATGTAGTTGCATAGCTCGATGAGCAGGGATTTTTCTTGCGAGCTGTTTTCTTGTTGCTCGCAGCCTTCAACGAATTCCCTAAATTCCTGATGCTCAGCGCATAAAACGTAAGCTACTCCAATGATAAACAAGCTAACATCTTTATCCGTTTCATCAAGCGATATCCACATTGGGACAATGCCTTGATGTTCTTGCAGTTTTGCATACCAGTAGCTTAAAAATGCCGTTTTCCCATAGCCTGTAGGCGACGTTACCAAGCAAATTCGCCAATCTAGCGGGCGTTTCACCAGCTCTTTAGCCTTTTTTGATGGAGTATAGCTAGAAGCAAGCGAAGGAACTCGGAATTTTCTTCTCAAAATATTTTTTGGCAAAGAGACATCTATGTTATTCATAAGACCCGCCTTTTGGAATTTCGCTTTTCCCATATACGGGTTAGCCCTTGGCTAACCCGCCCCAGGCGAATTTTACACTACAAGAAATGCCAATTTCAAGACAGCGTCTGCAATCAAATGCATTTTACCGAAATGCATTTGCCGAAATACATTTGAGTGAAATTCATTTCGGCAAATTTTTTAGCCACTCTGCTGCTATTGCGAATTAGTGTAGCTAATTCCCCTTGCGTTGCCGTTTTCTTTTCTAGTTTTTTAACTGTACATATTTCTGTACACTTGCGGCTTGATTGCAACCGCAATCTGGACACTGCAATGTTAAACTGGACGAGTGTTCAGTTTGCAAATTCAATTAAGCCGGAGTTGATTAGCGTCTCAAATACAAACGCTTGTAACGATTTCCCTCAATCCATTTCAGCGTACATGTCTTTAATATCTATCAGTACCGTATTTTGCGAATTTTCTTCAACATATTTTGTAAACCCGGATAACGAGAAAAGAAACAGTACCGGCGAATTGGCAGGCATGTATTTAGTCTTGTTCACAAAGGTCTCAAGCTCGTCTTTTCCAAACTTTTCATTTTTGAACTTGCATTCCCCCAAAAAAACGATGTCTTTTTTTCTGTACCCAACCAAATCAATCTCTAACTGCATGCGTTTTCTGTTTTCATCAAGAACGGTGTTTTGATATTCCGCAACATCAGTCACAAGCGGCACATTTCCAATACCTGCATGAGAAAGCAAATAATCCTTTGCCATCTGCTCAAATACAGTTCCCATAAAATTGTGAAGATTGTCTTTTACAAATGAAAGGAAATACTGCTCCCCCCTACCAGCATTGATAAGACTTGTCGCGCGGCTTACGTACT
>CAZRFO010000291.1:0-1849 GCA_964599515.1 uncultured Eggerthellaceae bacterium
TGTCATTGCTTGCAAAAGCATTGCTGCATCTGCTGAATAGTCACCCAAATGACGCTTTGCACAAGAGTAGAAGTATTGCAAGTGAACTGGCTTTGTTGTGCCATATAGACGAGCAAATTCGCGAATTGTCACAGCAGGCACAGCACAAATTGGAGCAGCCCACTCGGGTGTTTTTTTGATTCCGTCTTCGCCTTCACCCATTACATAGCGACGCCATTCTTCAAAGCCTTCTGTTTCAACCCATTGTTCAACAAACTCATGGTCAATCAAATCTTCTTCATATAAAACTTGAGCAATTGCAAGCATCATTGCAAGGTCTGTACCAGGGCGAATAGGAATCCACTGGTCGGCTAAGATTTCTGCAGATTGAGTGTAACGTGGGTCAATAACAATTGTTTTACATCCGTATTCATGAGCAAGCTGCATGTAATAAGAAGTTGGACCAAACCACGCAACAAGTGGGTCCATTCCCCACATTACGAATAACTTTGAATTAAAAATGTCGCTTGCTTCAAAACCCGGTAAGTTTGTGTCAATGCCTTTAGCGCACATTGGCATGTTTACACCAATGTGGAACATTTCTCCTGCCGCATGACCAGAACATGAGTGTTCACCCCATGCACCAAAGCCAGCGTTCCACCATGGAGCAATTGGAATGGCGTTTTTCTCAAAACTTGGATACATGCAATGCATAAAACCATATGGGCCGTACTTTTCCTTGATTTCAATCATCTTTTGGGAAATAGTGTCAATTGCTTCTTCCCAAGAAATTTGAACAAAGTAGCCTTTACCAGCACCCTTTTTCCCAACGCGTTTCATAGGATGCAATAGGCGAGTTTCTGCATAGAGTTCGTTTCTCCACGCGTGTCCCATAGCACATGGTCTCATTTGAACTTGACCAGTCCAAATGTTTTCCCAACCGCAATCTTCACGACAACTGTTTTTGTTGATGGTATCGTCTGGCTCAATAGATACAATCTTGCCATCCTTGATGCGACATTTCAAAATGCAAGCAGAGTCCCAGCATCCATTAGCCGGACATGATGTATAGAAAATTCTGTCGTACTCGTGATTTTTCTTGCTTGATTCAATAATGTCTTGCTTTTCCATCTTCACTCCTCTCCTATACTTTTGTTTTGCCTTGCACTGGCGCGCAAACCCGCACAAAGACTCATCTAAATAAAAGCCCATACCCCTCTGGCTTTTTGACTATTGCAAGATAGAATCTTCAATAAAATTTGGTAATGGATTAAAAGGAAAAAGACGTAAGCAATATTTACAACATTAGAAGTAAATATTTGCACGCAACTTTGATTGTCTAGACTTGTAAAAAATATTTACAGCAATTTTTAACTTAACTATTTAAATTTGAAATTGAGCATAAAAAAACACCAGCTAAGCAGGTGTTTTTTCTAAGAGATTATGGGAGGGGGCGTTTTCTGCACGTAAGTAAAAGTTAACACAAACGCTAAGAAAACTTCGCATCAAAAAATACAAAGCAAACCGGTTAAAAACGCTTATGCAAAATATCCTTTAGGAACATTGTTTTTAATGAATTGCATAAACTCTTGTGCAAGTGGTGATATTGCCCTATCTGTCACATAAGAAATGTCAACAGGGTAAAGCATTGGGTCTGTATCTACTGTAAACCAAATAATACCTGGTGTATTTTTGTATCTGTTTTTTATACATCCTGGAACAGCACACCATCCAAGGCCAGCCTTTACTCCATTCATCATTGCTTCGTGCGTATCAAAACGCGCAACCATGTTGTGGTTTTCCAAAGAAATGCCATATCGTTCGCGGAAGTGCCTGTTTCCTACCATATGCCTGCCACTGTTCCATTCAT
>CAZRFO010000292.1:0-1842 GCA_964599515.1 uncultured Eggerthellaceae bacterium
CGGCATGGTGTATGAGCGAATCCCGCACGCAGAATTTTCGTGATACATTATTTTCTTATCACGAAAATTCAAGCACAGGACTATGAGTGAATACACCTTGCCACACTTGCCCAGGATTGTTTCTCATTTGCTTTTTTGCGAAGGCAATCTTTCTCATACAACCGCTTTTCGAACACGAGTGAACTTCTGTGGTAGAAATTTTCGCTGTAACTTTGGCGTGCGGAGTATAATCAAAACGTAAAAAATATTTTGTTGTTGAAAGTTGGAAGTATGGCTGAAGACAAAAATCTTGAAACTATGGACATAGAAGCCTTAATTGATGCTATTGGAAGTGAATCTAGACGTCAACGCCAAGGTGCTGCGGAGGCGCTAAATAAGGCTGCTAGCGATGACGTTTCAGAACTTGTACCTTATGTAAAAGACATTATTGCTGCTCTAGATGTTCCAGAAGGTAAAACGCGTTGGAATTTGATAGAAGTTCTTACTAAGATGATTCCGTGTGAAGTTAAGCAAATAGATAAAGCGCTGCCAGATATTGAGAATTCAATTTACGATGACGAAAACGGTATGGCACGCCTAGCTGCATTTGTTTTTTTGTGCACATATGGCGCAGAGTCTAAGGCTCATTCAAAGAAGGTTTGGCCTATTATCCATGAATCATTCCAGGTATGCCATGGAGACCCTGAATTTAACGACATGCTAAATGCCCTAGCTTCTTTTGCTGGTGGAAAACTAGACCAAACAGTAAAAGATGAGCTTAAAGAATTACTAAAATTTGATGCTGAGGCCAACAAGGGCATAGTGGCGAAAAAGGCAGCAAAAATTATAGAAAGTCTTTCGTAAATTTTTGCGACAGTCATCTGAAATCTAAAGCAAAATTGCTGGTACAAATCAAATACAAAACGGGCACCATCTGCCCGTTTTTTTATTCAGGCATAAAACCTTTACATGGATGAAACGGTTTTTGTGGTAGTTTGAATTTTTAACTTACAGAAAGGTTTTGTTATGGCAAAACATACAGTTACTCTTATTCCTGGCGACGGAATAGGGCCTGAAACTTCGGCTGCAATGAGGCAAGTTGTAGATGCAAGTGGCGCAAATATTGAGTGGGAAATTGCGGAAGCCGGAGCTGCGTGCCTTGAAACCCACGGCGCGCTCCTTCCAGAGGAAACGCTTTCGTCAATCAAAAGGAACAAGGTGGCTATTAAAGGTCCAATTACAACGCCGGTTGGAACAGGCTTTAGAAGCATTAATGTGGCGCTGCGCCAAACGCTAGACTTGTATGTGTGCCTTCGTCCTGTGCTTTCTCTTCCTGGTGCTGGTGGACGCTACGATGACGTTGACATGGTTGTCGTACGTGAAAACACAGAAGACTTGTACGCTGGCATAGAATTTGAAAAAGGCAGTGAAGCAGCGGCACGGCTCATCGATTTTTGTGCCGCTGAAGGTGCCGGGAATATTAGAAGCGATTCTGGAATTTCAATCAAACCAATTTCTGTTTCTGCTTCTACAAACATTGTAGAATACGCGTTTCAATACGCACGTGAAAACGAACGCAAGAAAGTTACCGCAGTTCACAAGGCTAATATCATGAAGTATTCAGATGGGCTTTTCTTGAAAACAGCACGTGAAGTTGCGGCTAAATACGAAGGAGAAATTGCGTTTGAAGACCGCATAGTAGATGCCTTTTGCATGAACATGGTAATTGACCCAAGTCAGTTTGATGTTGTGGTTTTCCCCAACTTATACGGAGATATTGCAAGCGACTTGGCTGCTGGCCTGGTTGGCGGTTTGGGTATTGCACCGGGTGCAAACATTGGCAAGGAATACGCTGTTTTTGAG
>CAZRFO010000293.1:0-1827 GCA_964599515.1 uncultured Eggerthellaceae bacterium
CTAAAAATTTCATCTAGGATTGTTTGACTGATGTCATCAATGTTTGCACCACATTCCGCAAGCGCAACGGCAACTGCAGCAACAATACCACTTCTATCTTTACCCAAAACTGAAATTACGCACTTCATGGTTTTCTCCTTGTTGATGGTTTTCATTATCTACCTGCGAATATGAGCGAAAGCGCTTCTTCTCGCGTCTTTTGACTTTTTTCAAAAACTCCCCGCACAGCACTAGTAACAGTTGCAGAACCTGGTTTTTTAACACCACGCATTGTCATGCACATATGCTCTGCTTCCATAACCACAATCACACCTTGAGGGTTTAGTTGCTCTACCAGCGTATCTGCAATTTGCGAAGTTAGACGCTCTTGCACTTGCGGGCGCTTTGCAAAACAATCAACTAGGCGTGCAAGTTTAGAGATGCCACAAATTCTTCCACTAGCAGCTGGGATGTAAGCCACATGCGCGCGTCCAAAAAACGGAACAAGATGATGTTCGCACATTGAATAAAACGGGATATCTTTCACTAACACCATTTCTTGATGATGTTCATCAAAACTTGTTTCAAAATGAATTGAGGGGTCTTCGTTCATTCCAGCAAAGACCTCTTCATACATTCTTGCTACTCTTGCTGGCGTTTTTTGCAAGCCTTCGCGTGTTGGGTCTTCGCCTATGCCTTCAAGAATCAAACGAACGCCCTGTTCAATTTTTTGAGAATCCATATATCTCCCGTCAAACTTAAGCTTGGCTTATTTTAGTCCAAACTGCGCCCTGTTAATACAGCGAACTTGATACTTGATGCATCAATAAAGTAAAAGTTTGCGAAGCGTGCTGGGGTGCTGGATAAATGTTTGCGCACAAGACGCATAGCACTGCGTTTCTAGTCCAAATTGAGTTCTAGCCCAACAGGACAATGATCAGAGCTAAAAACCTCACTATAAATTGACGCGCATTCAATGTTTTCACGCAAAGATTCACTTGTTAAAAAGTAGTCTATGCGCCATCCAACGTTTCGTTCACGCGCGCGCATTCTGTAGCTCCACCAAGAATAACAATCAGGTTCATCTTTGTGTAAAAGTCTAAAAGTGTCTATGAAGCCTGCATCTAAAAGTTTAGAAAAACTCCCACGTTCTTCATCTGAAAACCCAGCATTTCCCCTGTTTGCATCTGGGTTTTTAAGGTCAATTTCATTGTGAGCTACGTTGAAATCTCCACACATTACAACTGGCTTTGGGCTTGTATTTTCACCTTGCCCAGACGGCACAATTCCAGCTTCCAAGTTTTTGCAAAATTCGCGAAAAGCATCATCCCATGCAAGTCTATGGTCTATGCGCGCCAGCTCATTTTGCGCATTAGGAGTGTAAACACACACAAACCAAAGTTCAGGAAATTCAAGTGCAACAATGCGCCCTTCCGTATCAAGCTCTGGTGCACCTAACGCATGCACTACCTGCATTGGTTCAACGCGTGTAAAAACTGCAGTTCCGGAATACCCTTTCTTTTCTGCATAGCTCCAATAGCTAGTGTAACCAGGAAAAGAAAGTTCAACTTGACCTTCTTGGCATTTTGTCTCTTGAATTGCAAAAACATCCGCATTAAAGCTTGTAAAGATTTCCTCGAAATCTTTTTTCAAAACGGCTCTAATTCCGTTTACATTCCATGAAACAAAACGCATAATTTTTCCCGTTCTGACGCGATTGTAGCTTAAAAGACGCGTATCAACGGAGCTAGTTGGCGGGAAAGGTTCCGCGAGACGAGCTAAGCGGCCTTAGCGCCGTGTGCGAGCGAGCGCGGTTCTTGGAGCGCCAAATAGCCCGTTCAGACGCGT
>CAZRFO010000294.1:0-1826 GCA_964599515.1 uncultured Eggerthellaceae bacterium
TGTTTCACCTTGCCACGCATCTAAATATGCTAAGTGCGCGGCTGGTTTCAAAAGGCGCTGATGTTCGTGTTGCCCACAAAGATCAACACTTGCGCCCACCAATTCTGCCAGCTCACCTGCGCTTGCCATGGAACCATTAATGTTTGCGCGTGATTTCCCATCTGCCGTAACTCGGCGCTGCACAACAGTTTCTTCGTCAGTGCCTGCCAAGTAAAAACGCCCAGAAACCTTCAGGACTTGCGCTCCATCGCGCACAGCATCTGCCGAAGCGCGTTCCCCCATAAGCAGCTTGCATGCAGAAAGCAGCGCCGTTTTGCCCGCGCCAGTTTCGCCTGTTAAAACGGTTAAACCAGCGCACGGAGTAAACGAAGCATGCTCTATGAGCGCCAAATTTTCAACTTGAATTTCATCTATCATAAAACACCGTCGCATTCACGTTTTTGATGTTCACAATTTTTGTGCAATTATCGTTCATCGCATCCTTTGTAGCAATGAGATTTGATTCACGTTTGCAAGAATAATATATGTATACAGAAATTCACAAGCAGAAAGTACTGTGCAAATGTTATGACATTTGAAGTGCCTACATTTTTTGCTATGGAAGTTTAAATGCCTGGTTTTTGCAGTTAGGATGTCAATAAACTCAAGCTCTAGTTGCAATCCGAATTTTGCAGATTTTTGGCGTTTTCCAATCCGAATTTTGCAGAAAGACCAGATAAATGGCACGTTTCCAATAATTTAGTAAAAACCAATGCTGTTGCACCACGAAATAAACTCTTCTGGTGCAACAGCATTAATATCTGCAAAGGGAAAATCTCTCAAGTTGTTCGTTAGAATAATTCCGTGAACATACACGGCAGCCTCCAAAAAAGGACGATCTTTTCTATCTGGATAAACTATTCCTCCTAGATACTTCGGTACAACTTCTTCTCCCAACAATCTGATAAGCTTCAAAATACCTTGTGCCTCCGGCTGAAGCCCTCTTCCTGTTATTACGGGTCGCGCAAGAACATCTTCATATTCGCTCATCATTTGTGAACTGTAGCAAATATGGAGCGTTTCTCTATTGGCAACAATGCATCGAAATGCTGCCATGTTAGACCCAGTTGGTTTAATAAGCGCAGCTAAAAGTATATTTGTGTCTATAACGATATTTATCATGCTCGTTATACCATCATTTCAGCAGCGCGTTCACTGCGTATATTATTTACGTATGCCACTAACTCATCAACAGATGGCTCACGTAAGCCGCTTGCCTGCGTTTTTTGCGTAGCGCTTTGTGCAATTTCATCTAATACCATAAGAGGATCTTCGTAGTGAGCTAGCTCTTCATCCAAAAAATCGCGTACCGCATTTGAAAGCGTAATTCCCTGGGCTTCATACATTGCCATATATCGTTTTTTTCTTTCAGGCGCTACTCGAATGCGCACAACCTCTGATGTTGACATTTTCGCTTCCTTAATGTTCGTGTGTTCTTATTTGTAGCTACATTTTATCATTTTGTAGCTACACTATGCGAATTGTTCGAAAGATTCCCCTGTTCCCAAAAAGAAAACGCAAAAATGAGCAACACGTGTTGATTTACCCTGTTCCCCGAGAGGGGACGGAAACTCCTTGGTAGTTTTTATGTATTTCCTCTTTTCAAAACGTAATACCTAGTATTACAATGCAAAGAACAAGAAGGAGTAACAA
Source organism: uncultured Eggerthellaceae bacterium (assembly GCA_964599515.1). Lineage (GTDB taxonomy): Bacteria > Actinomycetota > Coriobacteriia > Coriobacteriales > Eggerthellaceae > CAKUOV01. The sequence continues at coordinate 1,693 of CAZRFO010000294.1, forward strand.
ACCATGGAAACCACTGTTAGTGCGCGATTGGATAAACAACTTAAAGAAGAAGCCGAAGCTATTATGAGAAAGCTTGGCGTTACTCATTCTGTAGCAATTCAGGCACTTTACGCACAAATTGTGTATACGCAGTC
>CAZRFO010000295.1:0-1820 GCA_964599515.1 uncultured Eggerthellaceae bacterium
AGGCAAACCTTGACAAAGGTAGAGGTCCGGTTGCCACGGTTTTGGTTCAGCGCGGTACCTTAAAGCCTGGAGATACAGTTGTAGCTGGTACGTCATATGGTCGTGTTCGCGCGCTTGTTAACCCGCGTCACGAAAATGTTTCTGCAGCTTATCCGGCAGATCCAGTTGAGATTTTGGGCTTGAATTCTGTACCTGTTGCAGGCGATGAATTCCGTGTATTTGAAGATGAACGCGACGCGCGCAAACTTGCCGAAGAACGCGCTCTTCGCGCACGTCTTGCAGAGCAGCAATCCAAGAGCCATATGTCTTTGGACGATTTGTTCAGCCGCATTGAAGAAGGCAAACAGACAGATTTGAACCTCATTGTTAAGGCAGACGTTCAAGGTTCCATTGAAGCTTTGCGCGATGCATTCAACAAGATGGACCAGTCCGAGGTTAAGATTAACATCGTCCATTCCGCTGTTGGTGGCATCACAGAAACAGACGTTACTTTGGCTGCTGCATCAGATGCAATTATCATTGGCTTTAATGTTCGCCCAACTGGTAAGTCTAAGCAACAGGCAGAAAAAGAAAAGGTTGACATTCGTCTGTACAGAGTAATTTATCAGGCACTTGAAGATATCAATGCTGCTCGTGTTGGTCTTTTGAAGCCAGAAATCGTGGAAAAAGATACCGGCATTGCAGAAGTTCGCGATGTATTCAAGGTTCCAAAAGTTGGCAACATTGCAGGTTGTTATGTTGTTGAAGGCGAAGTAAGTCGCGACGACAAGGTTCGCATTGTACGTGAAGGCAAGGTTATCTTTGAAGGCACGCTTTCTTCTCTTCGCCGCTTTAAGGATGACGTTAAGTCTGTGCGCCAGGGCTATGAATGTGGTATTGGAGTTAACGGATACCAAGACATTAAAGTTGGCGATACGATTGAAGGATATCGCATAGAAGAAGTTGAACGCACGGAATAACTTTTGACAATCCGGCTTGTGTGTACATCTGTGTGTGATGCGCGCGTGACTTTGGGTGGTGTGCGTGCAACTGCGACTGAAGTAGTTGTTGCTTGCACTAGCTGGCTGATGTAGGCACCGTGCCGATTGGCGCGTGATTGTGTGTTGCTAGTTGGCTGACACATAGCAACGCCGCGTTTGTGTGCGTGGTGCGGCGTTACAAAATTTGAATTAGATAAGGATGTGAGGTGCTATGAAGCAAAACGGTGCTAGCCGAAAACTCAATGCACAGGCGCAAGCTGCGTTGGCTAATGTGCTTCTTTTTGATGTTTCTGACCCTCGTCTTAGAATGGTTACAATAACTGGATGTGAAGTAAGCTTTGACAGAAGCTTCTGCAACGTATTCTATACAGCACCAGTTGACGAATACGAGGATGTGCAAGCAGCGCTTTCAAGTGCAAAAGGCCGCATTCGCAGTTGTTTGGCAAAGCAACTTACGTGGCGAGTAACACCAGAACTGCGCTTTTTGCTTGACGAAAGCGTTGACCAAGCTCAGCGTATTGCACAAGCTCTTGCTGTTGAAGAAGCCCGCGTAGGCGAACATGTAGAAGATGCAGTCACGCAAGAAGACGAGTAAGCGAAGCGTAAAATAGAAGACGAGCAGTAAGACGTAAAAAATAGAAAACGAACAGTAAAGTGTAAAAAAGAAATACAACAGAATAGAAAATACAACAGAATGCGAATAAAAACCTCCCACCCGGGAGGTTTTTTGTTGATGATTCGCGCTTTAACTTAAAAGCTGCGCGAATCGTACTTTGGGGAATCGTACTTTTGAGAATCGTATCTTGGAGAATTGTACTTATGAGAATCGTGCTTTGGGGA
>CAZRFO010000296.1:0-1819 GCA_964599515.1 uncultured Eggerthellaceae bacterium
TTGGTGGCGTTGCAACCGACTGGGCAAACGATGGCGTGTTTGGCGATGGCTGGTATTTAGACCCGGCTCCAATTGTTTCTGTTGATGGTTCTCAAGCTGCATTTGACGAAGTTAACGATGAATTTGAAGACGCCATTAACGTTGTTACAACTGGTGTTGGCGGTACATACCAAGACTATGACGATGAAACTGGCGAAGGCGAAATGGCAACCGTTGATTCGGATGCATACGAAGAAGCCATTGGTGTTTTAAAAGACGCTGCAGGAGATGAAGTAGATGCAGAAAGTGCTGTAGCGTACCTGGCTAAGAACACGAAGGCCAGTGAAAACGAATCGCGTACAGAAGCGCTTGAAACAGTAGGTGAACTTGGACCAGATCCAACAGAATACGGTATTTGGATTCCTGGTATCCCAGTTTTGATTGAAAACCTTACTAGCGCTGCAGGCCTTGCAGAAGACAGCTGGCTTCATGGTTTGATCTTTGACGGCATCATTGCTGGCTTGGGTGCTATGCTTGGCTTTTTGCCACAGATGTTCATCCTCTTCTTGCTTTTGTCCTTCTTGGAGTTGTGCGGCTATACTTCTCGTGTTGCATTCATCCTTGACCGTATATTCCGCCGCTTTGGTTTGTCTGGTAAGTCGTTTATTCCACTGCTTATTAGTTCTGGTTGCGGCGTTCCGGGCGTTATGGCAAGCCGTACAATTGAAAACATTAACGACCGTCGTATGACTGTTATGACAGCAACGTTTGTTCCTTGCGGTGCAAAGCTTCCGTTCATCGCTTTGATTGCTGGCGCTGTGTTTGGTGGCGCATGGTGGGTTGCTCCTTGTGCATACTTCATGGGCATTGCATGCGTTTTGCTTTCAGGTATTATCTTGAAGAAATTCAAGTCCTTTGCAGGCGAAGCTACGCCATTTGTTATGGAGCTCCCAGCATACCACTTGCCATCATTTGGCAGCGTAATGCGCGCCACCGGTGAGCGCTGCATGGCATTCGTAAAGAAGGCTTTGACTGTTCTTTTGCTTGCAACAATCGTGATTTGGTTCTTAAGCACCTACGGATTTGTAGACGGCGTATTTGGTGCTGTAGAAGATCAGGCAGATTCCATCTTAGCTGTTATTGGTGGTGCTATTTCTGGTATCTTTGCACCTCTTGGTTGGGGCACATGGCAAGCAACCGCAGCTTCCATTGTTGGCATTACAGCAAAGGAAAACATCGTTTCAACGCTTGGTATCCTTTACGCTTGCGACGCTGGTTGGTATGCTGCAGTTCAAGCCGCACTTCCAACGGCTGCTGGATTTAGCTTCTTGGCATTCAACTTGCTTTGCATCCCATGCTTTGCTGCAATGAGTGCAATCTTAAAAGAAATGGGCGGCATCAAATGGGCTGCTGCAGCTTGGGGTTATGAATGCTTGGTTGCTTACATTGTTGCATTTGTGTGCTATCAATTCATGGGACTTGCAACTGGCGAACTTGTATTTGGCGTAGGCACTGTAATTGCAATAATTGTTGTTGCCGCTGTGCTTTACTTGTTGTTCCGTCCTAACAAGTATGTTACAAAGCAACAAAAAGAGGAATAATTTTCTTACAGTTTTATAATTTTTGGACTGGGCGGGCATGCGTCTGCTCAGCCCTTTCTTTAAGTTACATTCGTTTTTTGTAAATGCGCTTTTTATAATGTTGTAAACGTAAAAATTGAATTTACGGAAAACAAAAACATTGCATAGGAGTGTTTATGAATCTGGGATCTTGGGTGATACTTGCCATCTTGATTGTATGCGTTGCGCTTGCTATCAGAAGCATTGTGCGCGACCACAAA
>CAZRFO010000297.1:0-1816 GCA_964599515.1 uncultured Eggerthellaceae bacterium
GCCGGCACAGCTGCATATAAGTCTTTGATGAACTGGGCAAACTCAACAGGAAGCATCTTTCCTGCAGTGTCGCAAACAGTAATTGTTGTTGCTCCTGCTGAAATTGCTCGCTCAATGACATTTGCCAAATATTCCATGTCAGAGCGGCCAGCGTCAATTGCAACAAACTCAACGTTGCTTGTAAGGGCGGCGCACTTTGAAATTGCTTCTTCAATAGCGGCGGCCATTGTGTCTGTTTTCTTGTGGTACAAATATTCAATCTGAGCAGGGCTTACAGAAGCTTCAACCTGAAGGCGAGCATTTTTTGCTTCCGCCAGTGAATTCCAAGTAAGCTCAATGTATTCGCCTTCCAAATCTACAGGAACTGCCAACGTTGCATTTTTAACAATTGACGCGATGGATTTAATAAGAAGGCTATCTGCCTTTGCGCGTTCAATTCCGTTTATTTCTATAGCAGAAGCACCTAGTCGGTCAAGTAGCTTTGCCATTTCCAGCTTTTCTTTGAAAGAAAGCGAAAATGCACGTGAACGAGCAAATTGCTTTAATGTCACATCTGATACTTGAACTTTTCTCATCAATAGCTCCTTTACTAAAACTTTCTTGCTTTTTAACGCAAGCTTTCAAGCATATACATTTTTCTTGATAGCAATAAAAAAGGCAGCCACTCAAACTTGGCTGCCTTGCTTGCATACTATCAATTTAGGCAGCATTAGGGCATAAGTAGGCATAGGAGGAGAGCATCTAAAGCTGCAGAAGAAAATGCACATGCATTGTTTTCAAACTGAGCCATTAAGTGTTCCCTCTTACTTTCTTGTTTGGTTACTGCCTTGTTTTTAGCATTCCGTATCATAGCCTTTTGTGTGCGCGAAGATTAAAAAGAAGGCGAAAGATATGGGGAAACGTGAAAAATAAGGCGGTTTATGGCGCGGAGCGCATTTGCTTGCGAATAAGCGCAACGTTGTCTGGCACGAGTGCGCAGCAACATGCGAACGAGCAAAGCGGCATCTGGCGTGGCTAATGGCGTTAGTGGAATGTTGCGATATTCAAAACTGTACGAATACGCGAAACAGCTACATGATTGTTGCGGCGTAATGCCGGGCTACAACAAAAATCTGCTTGGATTGCCTTGGCGCTGCGTTGTGTGTTCTTCACCCGGCGCAAAGCATGGGCCGTTTGTAAGGAAGTTTTCACACATGCGACATACTTCTTTAACAGCCGCATCATATTTAAGATCTGGGTTTAAAATCATCAAAATGTCGTGTGCTACAACGTGCGTTGGCCTGTCACATGCAGAAAATTTGCAATCCGCAGGGCAAGGCTCGCCTGGAATGTTATGCGGGCAACGTCCATTCATTTCTTCATCTTGATAACAACCGCGAAGTTCCCAACAAGCCATTATTTATCTCCGTTCTAAAATGAATCCGCGTTTCGTAAGTTCTGCAGCAATAGTTTCCACCAATAAAGGCAACTTTTCTGCACAAGGTTCGCTTAGCCCAACAGTATATTCTGTAGGTTCTGCGTCTTCTACTTGCATTCCAAGACAAAGCCCAATTGAGTTATATCCCAAAAGCGATGCAGCATCAAAAAGGTCACTCAATTTTAAGTCATGCAAAGACTGACGCATTCCGCCACGTGCAACATCATCTGGAGTATAGCGAAACACAGTACCTGCTGGTTCATCAGAGCTATCAACTGCATCAACTGTCATGATGAAAGAGCATTCGTTTACGTAATGTATCATGTCAAGCGACATGCAACCAACATCGAATAGTTGCACATTGTTTGGGATGATAAAACGTTTTTGCAATTCTTCAAA
>CAZRFO010000298.1:0-1808 GCA_964599515.1 uncultured Eggerthellaceae bacterium
AGGTCTTCACTTCCAGTGTTTTCAATGCTATGAGCAGAGCCTCCTCTTAAAGCCCGAGGCCGCGAACCCCGGCTATAAAGTGAACCCGCATTCCCTATTGGCAAATTTTATACATTTGATTGCGGCTTCTTTCTGCGCCAATTCGTTCAACTACGCCATCGTTAATAAGTTTCTTTAACCTATAATTAAGCGTGCTCCTTGGAATGTTTAGAGCAGCCGCAATATCAGAAGCTGAACAGGGGCTATGAAGTAATAGGTAACTCAAAACATCGTCAGAAGACCCTTCTTGCAAAGCAAGTTCTGGCCTTTTTTTGAAGGTAAGTATAAACATCGAGATAGTATCTTTAACGGCTGGCTCAGGTGCGCCAATTGCGGCCAACTCTTGCTTCATCAACTTGTACCCTGTGCCGCGGTTTTCAGCAACAAAGCCACCTTCAAAGGGAGTTGACTCAAGAATATCTGCAAGATATTCGTTTCTAGTAGAAAAATAACCCGCTTCTCCGATGGTTTCTATTGTCACCGTGCCATACAGACCACCTGGGCTTAAAAATTCCAATCTGTCCGCATGGAGATTCACTTGAACTTGTGTGCCGCGCGCCAAAGGGGAATAATCCCTGTGCAGAAGCGCATTACATACTGCCTCACGAATTGCTGCTTCAGGATAGTCTGGAACATCTTTGCGCAAGATGCCTTCCATAATACCACCAGTGCGCATATTCCTTCGTATTGCAGATACTGTATCGGCAATGATTGCCGGAATTGATCCTGCCATCTTTTCATTATCAAGAAACTTAACAGAACCTTCTTTTGACTTATCAACTCCGGCATATGACGTAAAGGTAACCGTAAGCCTTGGAAAATACTTTTGGGGGTAAGTTCCTAGAGCAAGAAGACCTGCAAGTGTTGGCTTTAGCTTTCCCTCTTCATAAGCTGCAATTCTTAAGTCTGTCATTATTTCGTCATTAGATTCACTTCCAAATACGCGCGGGTGCAACTTTTTTTGCCTGGCAATAACAGCCAAGAGCAATTCTTTGTCAAGATCTTCAATAGAAGCTTCAGAAACAATCTCTGAATCAAAGCGTGGCTGAGACTTATCTTCAAGCAACCTATCTATTTCGTATGCACTCAATTTGCGATCACCGTCAAATGCGCGAATATAAGAGCCCTTATAGGTTCCCCTCTCTGTAACATAACAGGGTTTGTCGCGTGGGGCCATTTCTTCAACACATCCAACAACAACTTTTGCCTGTTCAAAGTCAAGTATTTCTATGGAAGCCCGAACTGGAGGCGTAAGCTTATCTGAGCATGCTTGTGCAAGAGCATCGGCAGTTCTTTTAGCATCAAAACCACTTGCAGGCACAAAGTTTGCCTTTTCAGAAACGCCTAAAATAATAATGCCACCAGATCCGTTTGAAAACGCCGAAAGCGTTTCAACAATACTTGAAGGAAGCTTTTCAACCGACTCTTTGACTTCAATATCTTGTGTATCGGTCTTTTTTTCCCGCAGGTCTTTTATGATACATGAAAGTTTTGCCTTATCCATATTGCAGCGCTCCTTTCAAGCATTAGATTCTTATCTGACATGCCAACTTAAATTCACTGGTTGTAACATGTCAACCTAGTTGATAATCTTAACAACTTATTAAGTATCATAACAACATACCAAGCATCATATTAAATCTTTTCTTGGTAGTTGACAAGTAAAACCGACATGAAGCTCAAAACACGCGCTGCTTGCTGCTCGCCCTTGCGTGCTTCGCTCAAACGCTTTTTTCAACAACAGTTAACAAAACAAGGTCTTCGCTTCT
>CAZRFO010000299.1:0-1799 GCA_964599515.1 uncultured Eggerthellaceae bacterium
CGCCTGCGCAATTCGTTAGCATTTATAAGCCAAAAAATATTGACTACGATTTAACGGATTTGCCATAAGAAATTTCGTTACGTTACCACTGTTAAATTACCAGCAACAAATATTTTAATATGTGTTATTTACAAATATTAAAATATTTGTTATATTCATCCTACAGAAAGGAATTTGATGAAAACTTATTCATCAAGGGAAGTAATTAAACTTTTAACTGAAGATGGATGGTACGAAGTAAATGTTGTTGGCAGTCATCACCAATTCAAACATGCCATTAAGCCGGGGCGTGTAACAATTAAACATCCCGATAAAGACATACCTCCAAAAACATTAAAAAGTATTGAAAAACAGTCAGGGTTAACATTTGAGTAGTAATTGGCACAAAGGAGACTTGTATGAAAAAAAATGATAAATATACTTACCCTGCAATATTTACATATGAAGAAGGCCAAGAAATAGCTGTTACATTTCCTGATTTAGGCGTTGCAACAAGTGGATTAACAGATGCCGATGCGCTATATTCTGCACGCGAACTACTTGGATGTGTTTTGTATGGTTTGGAAGAAGACGGCGAAGAATTCCCAGATCCTACACCTCTTTCATTGATAGAAGTAGAATCAAACGAAAATACTGCGCTAGTTGATGTTTATATGCCAACTGTTCGCTTAGCGGAATCGAATAAAGCAGTCAATAGAACTGTAACGCTTCCAGCTTGGCTTAACGCTTTGGCTGTTGATAAAGGAGTCAACTTTTCACAAACCATGCAAAGCGCTTTAAAAAGCCAACTTGGAATTGCATAAACCAACCTAACACACATAGATAAACTGTGATTGGTCAGGGAAATTGCGCAAATGAAATTTAAAAATTTCAATTGTTGGCGTAATACGCATAGCCAAGCAACTTGAAGTTCGAAGTGGCAGACGAAACAAGCTTCCCTACAACGACAAATCTTTTGATGCGGTAATAATTGCTAACGCGCTGCACATTATTCCCGACCCGAATGCAGCTCTTTTAGAAATTGACCGAGTTCTTAAAGAAGATGGCATTTTAATTGCCCCTAATTTTGTGGGACACAAAAAAGGCGCAGTCAGCAAAGCGTGGAGCAGGATACTAAAACTTGCCGGAATAAAGTTTGAACAGCAATGGACGCCTGATGAATACCTTGCATGGCTTGAAGAACATGGCTGGAATGTAAGCTTTTCAAAGCTCATGCCATCGCGAATATCTTTAATGTATGCCGAATGCAAACGAAGAGCTTAAATGATTAAGTAGAAGACATTAGCATCAAGCAAGACGTTCATAGTCTGCCCGCTTTCCTTTTCTAATGAGTTCTTTGTAGACTGCAAACTCTTCTTGGCAGCTCCAATTTACATCTAGTGATGATTCGTCCACGAAAGAAGAAAACGAATTGATTGTTCGTTTCTTATTTGACTTTGCGGTTGGAAGTTCTTCATGCTCAATTAGAAAATCGTACGCTGCATTTATGAGTTCTGTTGTTGTTATACCTTGTGCATTTAGTATTGCTGTAGCAGCTTCCTTTTTTGCAATTGGAATGCGCGCATTTACAAGTATACTTTCCATTGAAGTTCTCCTTGACTATACAGTGTAAGGCATCTTACAGCACAAACACTTTGGGTGTAATAAAGTACCCGACGCCAAATATTAGCGGCCACATTAATTTTCTTTAAATACACACCCACCTCACCTTCGCACGCTGCAATTCTTCGTACATTATCCTAGAAATAGCATAATTCATTTGATTGATTGTCGCAATGTATTGCGATAATATGCGCGAT
>CAZRFO010000300.1:0-1788 GCA_964599515.1 uncultured Eggerthellaceae bacterium
CTTCGCGACTGAGCCCGCCACCCCAGCCAAAGAGTTGACGATTCAACGCCGAGTATCCTCTGCCTGCACGCAAATTTTACTGTGAGCGAACATACCTTGCCGTCATTGCCCGCGTGACCAGTGGACACGCGAGGATGCGTGGGTTTAGAAAAATTAGCCAAAGTTAACTCTTTACCAAAAAATTTTTGTAATTTTACAAAATTAGTTATTGACAACTGAGGATAGTAGCGCAAAAATGACCGCGTTTTCAGGCGATGCCCTTTTATAGAACACCACCCCAAAACGATTTGAAACGACAACGGCAAACCTGTCGAAAGACAGGGACGCAAAGCCAAGGGCCTACGGAGCAATCCATGGCAGCCGGTTACCGAAAGCAGATCGGAGGCACGTCTTGATGACGGCACTTCTTGTCATCATAGGACTCATTTTAGGGGCAGCATGCCAACCTCTTGGCGTTGCTGTTGCAAAATCTCTTCTAAAATCTCGCGGTAAGACGTTAGAGTTTTCACGCTTTGAACCTTGGATTATGCGTGGCGTTTTTGCGTGCTTTGGTGCAGCTATTGCGCTTTTCTCTGGCAGTATTCCAACTGCGTGCATGCTGTTTTTATTCCTAGTGATTGCAGCTATTGCAACTCCAATTGATTATCATTTGCGCATTATCCCAAATGAACTGGTGCTTTCTGTCATAGTTGTTCGCCTGGCATTTGGCATTCCGGCTCTTTTGGGCGTAGCTGGTTTCCCAGAATTTGACATAGCTCAATCTGCACTTGGGTGCGTAGTGTGCTTGGTGTTGTTTTTGGCACCTTCGCTCATGGGCAAAAAAGTTGGTGCAGGCGATGTGAAATTTGCAGCAGCTATGGGCTTTAGCTTAGGATTTTTACCAAGTATGTACGCATTGATGCTGATGGGAATACTAGTTTTGTTCTTTTGGTTTTATCAGCGACAAATTGTATTTGCAGACTACATAAAGCAGATGGTTCCAATGGCTCCGTTTTTATGCGCGGCAATGTTGGTAGTGATGATATTGGAGGCAGGGCCATTTGCAATTATTTAGGCGAATCCCCGGGCAAAACCGGCTTTTCGATAAAGTGTTTTGAAATCATGAACGCGATGGATGTCAATTTAAAAAGGAGGCTATCATGATTCAAGAATTTTTGAAGGACGAAAGCGGTCAAGGAATGGTTGAGTATGGTTTGATTCTTGCTCTTATCGCGATTGTTGTAATCGTTGCAGTTACGGCTATTGGTTCTAACTTGAATACATTGTTTAACAAGACAGCTACAGAACTTGGTGGAACAGCCGGCGGTGGCTCCACAGAATAGTAATTAGCCCTTTCCAAAATAAAAGCGCCGCTTTCTAGACGGCAATCAACGAAGCGGCGCTTGCGACTCAAATAATACTTTTGAATTAGGTGTGCAGGCCAATCAAAAGAATAATAAAGACTTAAGTCGCAACCGTGCATGTTAGCACACAAGCACCTAAGAGGGAAGACGAATTCCCCAAACGAGCAGGTGTTTGTGTGCTTAATGCGTATTTGTTAGGGAGATAAACATGAAGTTAGCACATTGCAAAAACGAAGAAGGGCAGGCGCTGGTTGAACTTGCAATAGCGCTTCCAATTCTTCTTGTGATTTTGTGCGGCGTGCTAGACTTCGGGTGGATCTTCGTAAACAACTACAGCGTAAATCAGGCGTCATATGCTGGTGCGCGCTGTGCGTCGCTTAATGTGGAAAGCCTAAGTTCTACTCAGCTTGAAGAAATCGTAAACGAACGTGTTGAAGAAAACTTA
>CAZRFO010000301.1:0-1777 GCA_964599515.1 uncultured Eggerthellaceae bacterium
GGTAGAAGCCTCAGTCGCAAACACTGCTGCGGAAGATTCTACGCAAGCAAAGAAAGACGAAGCTGCCGTTGAAGCAGCACCTTCTGCGCGTGGTAAACGTACTCCGCGCAGAGATACTGCTAAAAAGCTTGAAGAAGCTGCAAACGCCAAAGCAGAAGAACAAGAATCTGCAAGTGCGGCAAATGCAGAGCATGCGGGCGAACAAGCTAAAGGCGTACACGCAGAGACAACCGATGCCGAAGCAAAATCTTCCCAAGAAAGCACAGAGGGTGCAACCGAACAGCAGGAACAAGAAGCTCAAGGTGGCAAGAAAAACAAAAATAAGCAAAACGGCCACAATAACCAGGGGCAAAATCAAAAAGATAATCGCAATGGCCGCCATCAACGCAGACAACATCAGCCAATGAAGGAAGTTCTTCCAAGCATTTCTAAAGAAGAACTTGCAGAAATGAAAGTTGGAGACCTTCGCGAAAAGGCAGCTGAATATGCAATTGATGCATCTGGCTTGCGCAAAAGTGAGTTAGTAGATGTAATTTTTGATGCGCTTTGCAAGGCAGAAGGCATAGTTGAAGTTCATGGCATTCTTGACATCATGAATGACGGTTACGGCTTCATGCGTACTCGCGGTTATTTGCCAAGTGAAGCAGATGCTTATGTAAGTTTGTCTATTATTCGCCGCAATGGCTTGCGTAAAGGCGACTATATTGTTGGCCAGACGCGCCCAGCCCGCGACAATGAAAAATACGCTGCAATTCAAAAGATTATTAGCATCAATGATGTCCCAGCAGAAGAGGTTATTGCCCGCCCGCGTTTTGCGGATTTAACTCCAATTTATCCAGATGAGCGCCTTGTTATGGAGCATGGCAAAAGTGCTATCACGGCGCGCGTCATAGATCTTGTTTCTCCAATTGGCAAGGGTCAACGTGGGTTGTTTGTTTCTCCTCCTAAGGCTGGAAAGACTACGGTGTTAAAAGATGTTGCTGCATCTATTAGCGCCAATAACCCAGAAGTGCATTTGATGTGCTTGCTTGTTGATGAACGCCCTGAAGAAGTTACAGACATGGAGCGCTCCATTAATGGCGAGGTTATTTCTTCTACATTTGATATGCCGTGCGAAAATCACATTGCTGTGGCAGAACTTGTTATTGAGCGTGCAAAACGCCTGGTAGAACAAGGTCAAGACGTTGTAATCTTGCTTGACTCTATTACTCGTTTGGCGCGTGCTTACAACATGGCACAACCTGCATCTGGACGTGTTCTTTCTGGTGGTGTAGATTCCACGGCGCTTTATCCACCAAAACGTTTCTTGGGTGCAGCCCGCAATATAGAAAATGGCGGAAGTTTAACCATTCTTGGCACGGCTCTTATTGAAACCGGTTCAAAGATGGACGAAGTCATCTTTGAAGAGTTCAAGGGCACAGGCAATATGGAACTTAAACTTGACCGTGCGCTTGCAGACCGTCGCATCTATCCAGCAATAGATGTTATTGCTTCTGGTACACGTAAAGAAGAATTGCTGATGAATCAGCAAGAAGCGCCTCTTATTTGGGCTGTTCGTCGTGTGCTTTCTAATATGAATAGCACAGAGCGCGCAACAGATACACTCATTAAGTCTTTGAAGCAAACAAACAACAATCAGGAATTTTTGATTCGTTTTGCAAAGAAGGCACAAAGTTCCGGAGCAAGCAACGCAGACAATTTCAATTTCTAGTACTTCGCTAAAAACTGAATTTAGGGAAGGCGTCCAAATTTGGGCGCCTTCTTTTTATATTTCTTG
>CAZRFO010000302.1:0-1777 GCA_964599515.1 uncultured Eggerthellaceae bacterium
CGGCATGCTTTCCAGTTGAGCTACACGTGTTCCTTGCACGCCACAACATGCTCCTTGCGCGCCGCAACATGCAACATTTAGCCCAGATACATTTATTGAATTTTGTGAAACTTCAACCTGCACTCCAACTTTGCGCAATTCTTGTGCCATAGCTTGCCCGCGGTCGCATTCTTTAAGTGCAAGACGCGCTGTATTTGTAAATGTTGCGCCGTGTTTTAGTGCTGCTAGAGCCATTAAAATTGGACCTAGGTCTGGACAATCTGCTAAATCAATTACGGCATCTTGTGCATCAAGAGCCGCAAACGACTGTATATAGACAGCATCTCCTTGCAGTGTATTAGGATTTAGTCCTTCAACTGTAACATTTCCACCCAACATGTTAAATGCATCTAAAAATGCAGCGTTTGAATAGTCGCCTTCTACGCTTACATCTTGTGGAATATAAGTTTGATTACCTTCTATGTAGAGCGTGTTTTCGCTTACCCACTTTGCGTTTACGCCAAATATGTTCATAGCGTAAAGAGTCATGTCTATGTAAGACTTGCTTTCAATTTTGCCAGTAAGTTCAATTGTGCTATCTCCGTCCAAAAGCGGCAAAGTAAAAAGCAAACCTGTTACAAACTGGCTGCTCACGTTTCCAGGCAAAATGTATTTTCCAGGAGTAAGATTACCTTGCAAATCTAGCGCTGATGAAGACGTTTTACATGGCGCATCTGCGCCATCAAAACTTCCCGCAAAACCAATACCGCTAGCTTCATTTGCGCCTTCCGCGCAAATCTCTGTAAGCTCAAAGCGAATATCACGTGCGTCGCAAATATCTTTATAAGGAGTAAGCGGGCGCGACATTAATTTGTACGTACCGCGAAGTTGCGCCTTAGCGTTTGAAAGCAAACAAAGCGGAATGAAAAAACGCAGAGTAGAACCACTTTCGCGGCATTCAAGTAGAACTTCTTCTTTTCTTTTGCGAACATCAGCCCCGTTAATTTTTACAATGCCGCTAGCATCGTCATATGCAACTTGTACGCCTAGCGCACGCAGGCAATCAATTGTTGCAAGAATATCTTCACATGCGTCAACGCCGCGAATTTCGCTTGTGCCTTGTGCCAAACCAGCGCATATAAGCAAACGATGCGCCATGCTTTTTGACGGAGGAGCAGCACATACACCTTGCGCAACCCCTGGCTTGATTGTTGCAATGCAAGCCTGAGTAGCTAATTTTTCTTCGTAAATTTCCGTATAAATTTTATCTAACACGCATGCATCGTATTTTGTATTCAAAAACAGCTCCGATGCGCGCAGGGCTTGTGCAACCAACATGTAAAGCCCACCTTCTGCTGGTATTCCAGCTTTACGTGCTGCAGATACAAGGCGCGTTTCTAGTGGGTTATAAATAGCGTCTATTACGCCTTCTAACTGGGAAAATGCGCTTAAATCTATTGGAGAGTGCGCCACGTTTGGATACATTCCACATGGAGTTGTGTTAATAATTATTTGAGCATCTGCGTGAAGCGCGTAAAGTTCTTCATAGCTAATGACGTCTGCGCGTTCGCCGACACTCCCGCCTGCGCGCTCACCCGCACTGTCAGCTTCATCTGCGCGCGCGCCTGCACGTTCCCCATTACCAGCACTTCTGCTAACACGAAGCACGCATGACGCGTGCATAGACTTTGCAACTGCCCGAGCCGTTTTGCTTGTTCCACCAGTTCCAAGAATTACAAGCTTTTTGCCAGCAAGATTTAATCCAAGATGCTCGATAAGGCTGCTCATACCATAAAAG
>CAZRFO010000303.1:0-1763 GCA_964599515.1 uncultured Eggerthellaceae bacterium
GATTGCGTAGAATTTTTGAACCATCTGCGGCAAGCCCCATGTTCCAAGCGATGTCAAAATCACAACGCCTAGCAAGTTTGCAGGGTCTGGTCCAAACATGCTGGTAAACACACCTTCAAAACCAGTACCGCTATCAACTTGCGAAAGAAGCGTCATGCTTTCCATTAAGCCACCGTTAGTGTTAAGCACTGCAAACACAACTGCAACTATACCAATTAGCATAACAATGCCTTGTAAAAAGTCGTTAACAACAGTTGCCATGTATCCGCCAACTACAACGTAAACGCAGGTTATTGCAGCCATCGCTATTACGCAAACTTCATATGGAAGCCCAAAAGCCATTCCAAATAAGCGGCTAAGACCATTGTAAACAGAAGCCGTGTATGGAATGAGAAACACAAAAATGATTGCAGCGGCAGCAATGCGAAGTGCCTTAGAGTTGTAGCGCTTGCCAAAGAATTCTGGCATTGTAGTTGCTCCAATGCGGTGAGTTATTTCACGCGTGCGAGGACCCAAAATCCACCAAGCCATAAGGGACCCAATGACAGCATTTCCAAGACCTGCCCAAAACGCTGCAAGACCATACTTCCATCCAAATTGCCCAGCGTATCCAACAAAAACTACAGCAGAAAAATAGCTTGTGCCAAAGGCAAAAGCGCTCATCCAAGCGCCAACATTTCTACCGCCAAGAACAAACCCATCTACACCGTTAGCGTAGCGGCGGCAGTAAATTCCTACGCCTATCGCCACGCCAAAAAATATGAGCACCAAACAAATTTTTGCAACCATTAGAGACCTTCCTTAAGGTTAATCCACACTTAATGTGCGATTAGCTATCGCAAGCCGCCAGATAAAACTATAGAAATACAGAAAAACAAAGAGACAATGCACACGGGAATTGGAGCAATAAAAAAAGCACCGGGAAAACCCGTGTGCTCTTAGTATCGACCGTAATAATAGTATGAAGAAACGCTAGACTCTTCTGCCCAGCCGGCGGAAAGAGCAGCAGAAGACATTTCTGCAAAGCGGGTGCGTGCGCCAACAAACGCATCAGCGCAGCTATTCATGCGAGAACTTTCCGCGCACGAATTAGCAGCCACCAAAGCAGCACCGCCAAAAATATGTGAACTCAAAAATGTCATGGGCGCACTTTAACATAACAAAGTAATACACACAAACTTTTTTCCGAGTTTCGCGCATTTTTTATTTCTATAATGCTAACCACGCGCTAACGGGCGCTAAAACGTGGCTAACATTGGACCACAAGCACGAAAGGAAAATGGATGTCGTTTCAACAAGATGAAATACTAAGACTTCCCCACGCAGAAATTGAAAAAATACAACTCGAAGGCCTAAAGAAAACGGTCGTAAATTGCTACGAAAACATTCCGTTTTATAAGAAGTCCTTTGATGAAGCAGGCTTTGACCCGTATGCGGTTACATCGCTTGCAGATTTACAAAAAGCGCCGTTTTGCGGAAAACAAGACCTGCGCGACGCCTACCCTTTTGGCATGGTTGCAGTTCCACTTTCAGACGTAAAAGAAATCCACATGTCATCTGGTACAACAGGCATTGCTACGGTTGGCGCATACACAGACCATGACTTAAAAATTTGGGGCGAATGCTTCGCACGCGGCGTTGAATACGGCGGCGGCACCGAAAAAGACATCATGCACGTATGTTACGGATACGGCCTGTTCACCGGCGGCTTGGGCGCTCACTATGGCGGCATTGCTGCAGGTTGTACAACAATTCCAATGAGT
>CAZRFO010000304.1:0-1761 GCA_964599515.1 uncultured Eggerthellaceae bacterium
GCGCGACAAGCACAGCAAGGAGCCATTTTATCAGAACATGACGCGCGTGATTCGCACATGTGGCAATGCGCAAGCACAAGCGCGTTTATGAGCGTTTATGAACAAGAAAAGAAGGAACTTTCATGCGAGCACTAATTCAACGTGTTACAGAGGCAAGCGTTTCTGTAGAAGGAAACACTGTTGGAAAAATTGGACAAGGGTTTTTGATTTTGCTTGGAGTTGGGCAAGATGACACGCAAGAGATAGCGCAAAAACTCTGGGGAAAGATTGAAAAAATGCGCATTTTTGCAGATGAGAATGGTAAAACAAACTTGTCGCTTGCAGATATTGAAGGAAGTGTACTTGTTGTAAGCCAATTTACGCTATATGCAAATTGCAAGAAAGGGAACCGTCCTTCATTTGCTGGCGCTGGAACGCCAGAAAGAGGCAATACCTTGTATGAATACTTTGCAAGCCTTGCGCGTGAAAGTTTAGGAGAAACTCGTGTTGGAACAGGGCAGTTTGGAGCAGATATGCAAGTTTCTCTTATTAACGACGGCCCGTTTACAATTTGGCTTGACACTGATTATTTGTAATGCTGCGCGCAGGTACACTTTTGTGCTTCCGCTTGGTTAAATCGCGCGTGTTTTACTAAGTTTGTGCGCGCTATGCATATATAATAGGCTCAACCGCAGGTAAATGCGCAACAAACTAGCTTAGGCGTAGCTGCCATGTAAAAATTTGACATGCAATGTAAGGAAGGTCAAAACATGAAAGTGATTACGATTGCTCGCGAATACGGTGCAGGTGGACACACTATTGGTAGAGAGGTAGCGCGTCGTCTTGGCATTGAATTTTATGATCAGGACATCATTCGCGAAACTGCAAAGGCAAGCGGCCTTGATGTTGAAGAAATCAAGGCAGAAGAAGAACGTCTTTCCAAAACAGAAACGTTTTTGCATGCAATCACGCCTGTTTCCTATGATATTAAAGATGCAATTTTTGAATACGAAGCCAAGGCAATTGTTGAACTAGCAAAGAAAGGCCCATGCGTTTTGCTTGGCCGCTGTGCTGGTCCAATTCTTGATGATGAAGGCATAGAAAACATAAAGGTTTTCCTGCATGCAGACGAAGCGCATCGTGCAGCTAGAGCATCTGAGCTTCTTGGAATAGATGACCCAGTTCTTCTTCACAAGACAATCCACAAGATGGATGTTGCTCGTCATGCTTATTACAACACCTACACTGGTCGTCACTGGGCAGATGGTTCAGAGCAAACAGTCTCTTTAGACACTGGTGCAATTCCAGCAGATGTTTGCGTTGATGTTATCTGCCAAATTGCACAAGCGGAATAAGCTAACCTGGCATGTAAACGCTAGTACGAAAGAAGGAACGCACATGCGTGAATTTAAGAAATCTTCTAAGCTAGATAATGTTTTATACGACGTTCGCGGTCCCGTTGTAGACGAAGCCGCCCGTATGGAAGAAAAGGGCACGCAGGTGCTCAAGCTTAATATTGGTAACCCTGCACCTTTTGGTTTCCGCACGCCAGATGAAGTTGTGTATGACATGGCTCGCCAACTTACAGAATGCGAAGGGTACTCAAATTCCAAGGGCTTATACTCAGCTCGCAAGGCAATCATGCAATATGCCCAGATCAAAGGCTTGCCAAACGTTGGTATCGAAGACATTTACACCGGAAATGGCGTAAGCGAACTTATTAACCTGTGCATGTCTGCGCTTCTTGACGACGGCGATGAAATTCTGGTTCCTTCGCCTGAT
>CAZRFO010000305.1:0-1759 GCA_964599515.1 uncultured Eggerthellaceae bacterium
TGAGGAATTAGAGCTTTTCGAAGGAATCAGTCTGTATTCGCGCACAGGGAAATGTTTGTTTCAATCCGGTCTAAAAGATACGAGCAAAGTTGAAATTCTCGCCGTTGGCAAGCAGAAACAACAAACAGCAAGTGCAGCGCTTCATGAAATTATGTTTGGCGAATGGACGCTAGAAGAAAAAATGCATTATGCATTCCTTCAAAATACATTAGAAGCGCTCAAGAATTGCAATGCTAAATAGCTAATCATGATTTGTTATTAAATTCGCAAGACATTTAAAGAAGCAAACCAGGTAATTCTCAAAAATTTGAACAGTCTTAGTTCAGAAGCCTTAAGCCAAAACGTGTTGATTTAATTTGTTGGCACGTTTTGGCGTTTCAGCGTATTTCATTGGTGCGGGCCT
Source organism: uncultured Eggerthellaceae bacterium (assembly GCA_964599515.1). GTDB lineage: Bacteria > Actinomycetota > Coriobacteriia > Coriobacteriales > Eggerthellaceae > CAKUOV01. The sequence goes on from CAZRFO010000305.1 coordinate 404, forward strand.
TTCAGGCTTTACAGTCCTTCTGCTTCGAATTTCTTCTGCCGGCACATCCACGTGCAGGCAGTCTTTTGGGCTTTATAGTCCTTCTGAGTCAAACAGCTTCTGCCGGCACATCCGCGTGCAGGCGGTCTTTCAGGCTTTACAGTCCTTCTGCCTCAAAGCGTTTCTTTAGCGCCTGGTAGTGGATGCTGTATTGCAAAGCAATATCTTTTGTAACCTTGCCCTCCTTCACAAGGTCAAACAAACTTTGATCCATTGTGCGCATGCCAAGGTCTCCCTTTGATGCAATAACGCTATCAATTTGGAAGGTCTTTTCTTCGCGAATAAGGTTCCTGATGCTTGGGGTAATGAACATAATCTCAAACGCAGGAAGCATATTCCCATCAATTGCAGGAACAAGTTGTTGGGAAATAATTGCCTGCAAAGAAGAAGCTAACTGCAAGCGAATTTGACGCTGCTGCTGAGCGGGGAAAACGTCAATAATTCGGTCGATAGTTCCAGAAGCGCTTGTAGTGTGAAGAGTAGAAAGCAACAACTGCGCAGTTTCTGCCGCAGTAATTGCGGTGCTAATGGTTTCGTAGTCGCGCATTTCGCCAAGAAGCATAATATCTGGAGCCTCGCGCAAAGCAGAACGAAGAGCCTCGCCATAGGTTGCAACGTCTGTAGGAATTTCGCGCTGTGTAACAATGCAGGTGTTGTGCCTGTGTGCAAATTCAATTGGGTCTTCCATAGTAATGATGTGGCCAGTGCGCTCGTGATTCAGGCGGTCAATGATGCACGCCAAAGTTGTGGATTTACCAGCGCCAGCAGGGCCAGTAACAAGTACCAAGCCTTTTTGAAACTTGCTGCACTGCAAAACTTCTTCTGGAATATGAAACTTTACAGGGTCTGGCAAACCAAACGGAATAATGCGAATAACCGCAGATAAAGAGCCACGTTGACGGAAAATGTTAGCGCGAAAACGCCCAATGCTTGGCAACGCAAAAGAAAAGTCATCGTCGTGGTTAAGGTTGTCGTTAAAAATGTGCCAGTCGCGGTCTGCCACATCATAGATGCCCTTTACAATTGAAAGCGTCTGTTCAGGCGTAAGCGCATCTGCTTGCATGCGGTTTTGGCGGCCCTTTGACCTGTAAGAAATAGGAAGTCCCGCCACAATGAAAACATCGGAAGCGTTGATGTTAATCATTTCCTGCAAAAATTCTTTCAGTTCCATTTTGTCTCCTGTCCGTTTGTTGCGCTGTTCTTTTTGGATAGCGCTGCATTTACGTGCGGTTTGTCTTTATTCTTCTCCGGTCCAAAGGTGTTCTGTTTCTTCTTCTGTCCAGTCCGTTGCCGTTTTCCATTTCACAATTTTGTATG
>CAZRFO010000306.1:0-1756 GCA_964599515.1 uncultured Eggerthellaceae bacterium
ATGCAATATGCCCAGATCAAAGGTTTGCCAAACGTTGGAATTGAAGATATCTACACCGGAAATGGCGTAAGCGAACTTATTAACTTGTGCATGTCTGCACTTCTTGACGACGGCGATGAAATTCTGATTCCTTCGCCTGATTATCCTTTATGGACGGCATGCGCAACTCTTGCTGGAGGCAAGGCTGTTCACTACATCTGTGACGAACAAAGCGAATGGTACCCAGACATGGCTGACATTCGCAGCAAAATTACAGACCGCACAAAGGCAATTGTCATCATCAATCCAAACAACCCAACTGGCGCTCTTTATCCGCGTGAGGTTTTGGAAGACATCGTAGAAATCGCGCGCGAGCACCAACTCATGATTTTCAGCGACGAAATTTATGACCGCCTTGTGATGGATGGGCTAGAGCACATTTCTATTGCAAGCCTTTGCCCAGACCTTTTCTGCGTGACATTCAGCGGCCTTTCAAAGAGCCACATGATTGCTGGTTATCGCGTTGGGTGGATGATTCTTTCCGGCAATAAAAAGCTTGCGAAGGACTACATTGAAGGCTTGAACATGCTTTCTAACATGCGCCTTTGCTCTAATGTTCCAGCGCAGTCAATCATTCAAACTGCACTTGGCGGCCATCAAAGCGTAAAAGGCTACGTTGTTCCTGGTGGGCGCATTTATGACCAGCGCGAATACGTTTACAAGGCGCTCAATGACATTCCTGGTGTTACAGCCGTTAAGCCAAAAGCGGCGTTTTACATATTCCCCAAGTTAGATGTGGCAAAGTTCAACATCACCAATGACGAGCAATTTGCGCTAGATTTGCTTCGCGAAAAGAAGATACTTATCGTCCACGGTGGAGGGTTTAATTGGCATGAGCCAGACCATTTCCGTGTTGTATACTTGCCCCGTATTGAAGTACTAAAAGATGCAATGCAAAAACTTGGCGAATTCCTAGACGGATACCATCAGAAATAATTTTTACTGTATAAATTTCCATAGCGTAGGAGTAGAAAATGAGTTGCAAACTTAGAGGTTTTGAAGAAGTTGACCCTTGGGAATTCAATCCAGAGGTATTCAAAAATATTGGCAAAGATTACTTTGAGATTGTTGTAGGAAACGAAAACGATAAAACTGCTAACGCTATGACTGCTGCATGGGGTGGCATAGGGGTAATGTGGAATTACCCTGTCATGTTTACTGTTGTTCGCGGGAAAGACTACAGGGCAAGCAGGCCCATCTTAGATGAGCAGCCACTTTTCAGCGTTTGCTTTTTAGATGACGACCAAAACGAAGCAAAAATTCAATTAGGACGTACACACGGTTGGGATGACCCGCACAAAATTGAAACTGCAGGACTTCATACTGGTTGGTTTGGAACAGAGCTTGAACATAATGCCAAGGCAGGAATTGGCAAACATGTGCACACGCCATTCATTGAAGAATCAAAGGCAGTATTGATTTGCGAAAAAATCGCAGTTCAAGAACTTGAACTTGCAAATTTCTTAGACCCAGAAATTTTAGAAATGCACTACACCAAAGAAGACGGACATTGCCTATATATATCTAGGATTCATAACGTCTTTGTTAAACGTGCCTAGGCGGGTTATTTGGCGCATTTATTTTTTGACTGAGCCCGCCACCCCCAGCCTAATGGTGTTTAATTCAGCTGCCTCAACCTAAAATGTAAACTGTTAAACTAGTTAGTTTTCATTTTTGGCGTAGCGTTTTAGGCTGCGTAAATATTCCTTTTGTTCGT
>CAZRFO010000307.1:0-1733 GCA_964599515.1 uncultured Eggerthellaceae bacterium
GGTTGCACTTTTAGGAATGGGTTCACTGCGTTATGTTGGTCATACCCCAATTAAACGTCCGCCAGGGGGACAAAACGAATCTCACTTAGTTAGTGCGTGCATACGCTGTGAAAAATGCTATGAAGCATGTCCACGTGGAATTATCAAGCCAGCTCATATTGAAGATGGCCTTTTGGGTATGCGTTCTCCGGAACTTAATTTTGACGACAACTATTGCGATTTTTGCGCATCCGAAAATGGAGGCATTCCGCTTTGCGTTGAAAGTTGTCCAACAAATGCGCTTTCTTTAGATGACATTGACGGACTTGCAGAAAATAACGTTCGCATTGGTTATGCCTCTATTGATGAACACCAGTGCCTGGCATATCGCGATGCCGGTTGTCATTACTGCGTTGATGCTTGTCCGTATCAGGCAATTTACTACTTGGACAACGATGCAAAAGAAAAAGCCTTGCGACCAGTTGTAAATACAGATTTGTGCAATGGATGCGGGGCATGCGAAAGTGTGTGCGTTTCCTTAAAAACTGGCTCCATTGTTGAAGGCGCAACCGAGCGCGCCATTACCGTTAAACCGTTGAATTCGTAGGGGGATTGAAATGAAATTCTCAAAGTGGCGTGTGCTCATTCCTACACTGATTTTTATAGTTTTATGCGTTGGTCTAATTAGTGGCATCAATTTTGGTACTCTTTCTGGTTTTGGTTGGGAACAAATTTCTGCTTTATGCCCACTTGGTGCATTTACAACTATGATTTCAACTAAAACATTTGTCCCGCGTGCGCTAGTTTCTATTATTGTTATGGCGCTTTTAGTGTTTTTGGTTGGACGTGCATTTTGTTCATACATTTGCCCAGTAGGTGTTCTTGAAGCAGTAAAGAACTTTTTCCGCAGCCCAAAAAAGCGCAAAGAGTTAGAGAAGAAAAAACACGATGAAATTATTGAAGTTGCACATGCAGAACTAGGCTGCAGTCACAACTGCTCAAGTTGCGGTAGTGCATGCGGGCAGAAGCGCCCTAAGTTTGACGGTAGACATGGCGTTTTGATAGGCGCACTGCTTTCTTCTGCAGTTTTTGGGTTCCCGGTATTTTGCTTGATTTGCCCCGTTGGTTTGACTTTTGCAGCTGTGCTTTTAACGTGGCGCCTGTTTGCATTTGGTGACACAACACTGGCAATTGTATTTGTGTTTGGCATGCTTATTATTGAGCTTTTCGTTTTGCGTAAATGGTGTATTCGTTTTTGCCCATTAGCGGCGCTTATGAACTTAGTGAGCCGCTTTAGTAAAACCACAAAGCCTGTTATTAATAACGACATATGTCTTGAAACAACAACAGGAAAGGCTTGTTCTAAGTGCGCTATGGTATGCGACCATGGCATCAATTTGCGTCATCTTGCAGCAGGAGAACATGACTTAGCAGATTGCACTCGTTGTCGTGCTTGCATTGACGCTTGCCCAACACATGCAATTTCTATGCCAATAATTACTCCAAAGTACAAAGAGCCTGTTTTTGCCATGAGTGCTGCTGGTGCCGGTGTAATGAGCGCTGTTGGTGCAGCAGACGCTGAATCTGCAAACGTTTCTGTTAAAGAAATGGCTGCTGTAGCGCAAGAAAAAGGCGAAGAATAAAGCGACTTTCTTAATAAGTTATTGCCCGTGCACAAAGGCTTTGTGTGCGGGCAAAGTACTATATAATCAAACGTACATATTGCGCACACATAACGAAGAGAACAAATTGCG
>CAZRFO010000308.1:0-1708 GCA_964599515.1 uncultured Eggerthellaceae bacterium
CGCAAAACCGAAAGAGCAGCGCAGGTAGTAGTAATCTGCTTTCGTAATCCTTCTTCTATAAATGTCAGGCGCTTATTTTCGGTTACGTATGAGCTTTGCGACAGTATCTCAAGAGCTTGGTCGGTAAAACTATCCAATGTGCTTTCGTTGAACCAATCAAAATCTTCTGCAAGGCTTAATTGCTGTTCAGGGCAGGTGTGAAAAGGCCTGCTTAAAAAACTCCAGTCATTAAGGGCTATTTCGCTATCTGCTTTTCTACACCAAAGGCAATTTCCTGAATCAAAAAGAGGAGCAGGCCGCATTTCAAGCGTTTCAACGTTTCGGATAAAACCAAAATTTCGCCAATGTCTGTCATTGTTGGCTAAAATGAAGTCGCAAATTATCATTTTTCCCAAAGTCTGCCGCACTGTTTTTTCGTCCATTCCCAGTTTACCCGCAAACCTGCAAAGGCGTTCATACGTAGAATTTCCGCGCGTGGATCCAAGTATTCGCTTGATATATACAGCGGGAATATACTCTTCATTTTTTGAAAGAAAATTTTCACATGCGCAAGCTACGCCATTTTTTGTGTTCACTATTTCATATGTCACGTAATCTGATGGCGACAATAAGCGCTTATGAAGAAAAGTTGCTACAACCTCATTAAATGGCAACTGGTCGTTGGTCCGAAACCCTTTAATAAGCACTCTCTTTCCGTTTTTGATTACCCACTTCTTAGGAAGTTCGCCTTCAGAAGTGTTATCGGGGGAATCAATGCCTACGTTTGCAAGCCAGTCATCCCAGTTTTCATCAGAAGCACCATCGTAATTGTTTTGAAAATAGTTTATCTGATCCCACGAAATGTCTGCGTGGTCTTGTGGGCGCAGCCAATAGCAATCAGAAAGCGAAAGGCCCAAATTTCTAAGGGGAAGCGTTGCGGGATTCTCCAACCCTAAGTCTAATAATTTTTTTTCAAGCCCTGGGCGTGACCTTGGGATAGAACGATGCTCCCACCATTCATTGAGTTCACGGCGTTTGCAGGAACCCGCACTGGTTAAAACAGAAAGAGGCGCTCGTTGCTGGTCAAATACCTGTTTGCCAATAAAAGGTAGGTCGGAAGTTGGGTCATAAATGAGTTCCAAAACTTCGTGACTTGCATTCATAAGAGTGAAGTGTTTAGTGCTTGCTTTGTATGCAATTGGTTTTCTGCCGCGACCCGTGCGTTGCGATGCATACGCTTCCACAGATTCTTTGGAAATACGTCTGTTTCCACGGATGGTTGTTGTGTCTAGCGAGCCATTTGATATGAGTTGTGAAATGCGAGATTCGCTTACGCTCAAAATTTTTGCAGCTGCTTCGATTGAAAGTTCATATTTCATCTTAGAATTACCTTGTAATTAATTAGTTAATATTTGCAAAAAAATTCTAAGTTACTAATTTGGAAAATTCAAGAGTTAAATTTTTGCTTGAAGATATATGCTTTCTTGCGAAAAATGAAAATTGGCTTTTTATCTGGGGAAATAATTTTTCTGAACCAATTCTAACACCAAAATCGTATTTTTCTGAACTTAAAATTTGGTGAAATTCGTATTTTTCTGAGCTGCCTTTAGCGGCAAGACAATTGACTAAAACTATAAACGACTATAAAATTCATCTAAAACTATAAACGACTATAAATCTATTGAAAAACTATAAAAATGCATTGTACCTGTTAAAACTTGTTTGGAGC
>CAZRFO010000309.1:0-1703 GCA_964599515.1 uncultured Eggerthellaceae bacterium
AACCTAAAGCTGTGGGCCAGCTGCAACTAACGCAGCTCCAGCTTCGGTACTTTCGTATTTCTTGAAGTTGTTGATGAAACGACCAGCCAAGTCTTTTGCCTTTTCTTCCCACTGAGCAGCATTTTCATATGTATCGCGCGGGTCAAGAATTGCTGTGTCAACTCCAGGGAGTTCTGTTGGAACTTCCAAATTAAAGTACGGGATAGTCTTTGTTGGCGCGCCAGTAATGCTGCCATCTAGAATTGCATCAATTATGCCGCGAGTATCTTTGATGGAAATGCGCTTGCCTGTACCATTCCAACCAGTATTTACAAGGTATGCCTTAGCGCCGCTTTGTTCCATGCGTTTTACCAGTTCTTCGCCATATTTAGTTGGCGGGAGCTCCAAAAACGCCTGCCCAAAACAAGCAGAAAATGTAGGTGTTGGCTCTGTAATACCGCGCTCTGTGCCGGCAAGTTTTGCGGTAAATCCAGAAAGGAAGTAGTACTTTGTTTGTTCTGGAGTAAGCACAGAAACTGGAGGCAACACTCCAAATGCATCTGCGGAAAGGAAAATCACGTTCTTTGCAGCGGGCGCCGCAGAAACTGGACGAACAATCTTTTCAATGTGATCAATAGGATAAGAAACGCGAGTGTTTTCTGTTACAGATTTGTCTGCAAAATCTAGCTTGCCATCTGCGTCAACAGTAACATTTTCAAGCAGCGCATTGCGCTTGATTGCGTTATAGATGTCAGGTTCGCTTTCTGCATCTAGGTTAATTACCTTTGCGTAGCAGCCACCCTCAAAATTGAACACGCCGTTGTCATCCCAACCGTGTTCATCGTCGCCAATAAGCAAGCGCTTAGGGTCTGTAGAAAGCGTGGTTTTGCCAGTGCCGGAAAGACCAAAGAATATGGCTGTGTTTTGCCCGTTCATGTCTGTATTTGCAGAACAATGCATAGAAGCAATGCCTTTAAGCGGCAAGTAGTAGTTCATCATAGAGAACATGCCCTTTTTCATTTCGCCGCCATACCATGTATTGATGATAACTTGTTCGCGGCTTGTGATGTTAAACACAACAGCCGTTTCAGAATTAAGGCCAAGCTCTGCATAGTTTTCTACTTTTGCTTTTGACGCACAATAAACCGTGAAGTCTGGCTCAAAGTTTTCAAGCTCTTCTTCGCTTGGTTGAATGAACATATTTTTTACAAAGTGTGCCTGCCAAGCAACTTCCATAATAAAGCGAATTGCCATGCGAGTGTCTTTGTTTGCGCCACAGAATGCATCTACAACAAAAAGACGCTTGCCGCTAAGTTGTTTCACCGCAATTTCTTTGACAGCTTCCCAAGTTTCAACGGAGGCTGGATGGTTGTCATTTGGATATTCTGGAGTTGTCCACCAAACGGTATCTTTGGAGTTTTCGTCTACTACGATGAACTTGTCCTTAGGAGAACGTCCCGTATAAATGCCAGTCATAACATTTACAGCATCAAGTTCAGTTAAAACGCCCTTGTCAAAGCCTTCTAGACTAGGCTTTGTTTCTTCTTCATATAAAAATTCAAAAGATGGATTGTGAATGATTTCGGTTGCACCTTTAATACCATAGCTGGTAAGGTCGACATTTGCCATGGAAGAGTTCCTTTTCTCTTAGCCGATAAACTTCCAAACTGTATCAAGATAACAGTCATTAAGGTGTATCTGCCGTGTTATTTGGCGAGCGTTCC
>CAZRFO010000310.1:0-1683 GCA_964599515.1 uncultured Eggerthellaceae bacterium
GTCTATGGACATCAAAGATTTAAAGAATGCGAAAGCTGCAAAGTATCCAAGCAAGCGCACTGTAAACCTTGCAATGCGCGACACAAATAACCAAGACGCAAAAACCCTGATAATTGGCATAATTCTTATTGTTATTGTGTGTTTCTTGGTTGTGAAATTTGGAATTTCAGACCAGTATGCTCGCTTGTCTGCTGCAGAAAGCGAATACGCTCAAGTACACATGCAATATACTGAAATGCAAAGCTCGCTTAAAAACTATTCACAGGTTGAACAGGAATATCACACGTATTCTCGCGACTGGATGACCACATCTGATGACGAAACTGACGGCACAGGCGTTACGGTAGACCGCACCGATGTGCTTGACTTGATCGAGAAAAACCTGATGTCTTATGGCAACATCAATTCGTTTAGAGTAGACGGCAGTGTTGTTTCCGTTAGCATGAGCGGCATGAATTTGAGCGAAATTTCTATCATGTTCTCTAACTTGCAAGCGCAAGACTTGGTAGAAAGCGCCAATTTGAACATTGCTTCTACGCAAAAAAGCTCTGATGAGTCGCTGGAATTTTCTATAACAATCACGCTTGCTGCGCAGGCAGATGAGGCGGCTGAAGGCGCTGCGAGCGCTGGCGGCGAAGCGAGTAGTGCGAGCGGCTCAAGCGGCTCTGGAAGTGGCTCAACTTCCAGCAACACCTCTACCAGCACAAAAGCAGAAGGGCAGGGTAACTAATGAATTACACATTTAGTAAACGAGAAAAAATTCTCATCCTTGTTTTTGCTGTTCTGCTTTTAGGTATTTTCTATTTCAAGTTTTTCTTGGAGCCGTTAAACGATTCAATTGAGCAAGTGCAGATAAACACAGAAACAGAGCAAACCGCGCTTGTACAAAATACGGCAAAGCTCACAAAAATGCGTGTTATGGAACAAGAGCTTGAAGAAATCAAGGCTCAAGGCAACGTAAAGCCTCTGCCAGCTTACGACAACTCAGAAGTAATGCTTACAGACCTGAACTCAATTTTGAGTGCGGCAAGCGATTATTCGCTAAGCTTTGGCACAACATCTGCCCTTGAAAGCGCAAGCTATATCATGGTGCGTCCAGTGACGCTTGTGTTTGTTGCAAGCAGCTATGACACAGCGCGCAGCATCATAGATGAGCTGCATGAAAGCGCAAACATTAACCAGATTTCAAACATTTCCATGACGTTTACCAACGATTCTGCCGTTAATGTTTCCCTTGACCTTAATTACTACGAACTTGCTGGATAAAAAACGGTACAGGCTCTGGGAAAACGCCATTTTACTGGTATAATAGCGCGTTGAGCTAAAAAGAAGGCTGCACAAATCAAACCAATTAAACGTACCCACGCAGCTTCTGGCTTAATACGGAGGAAAGCGCCCATGGCTAACAAGAAAGGCGTCATAGCAAAACGCAATTTTAGCGGTTATACGCTTGTAGAATTGCTTGTTGTTATAGCCATTGTTATCGCACTTATCTTGGTGGGCGTCTTTGCAATAGTTAGCATTCAAAAACATCTTCGCCAAACAGAACTAGACAGCAAAGCAGAAACTATCTACATGGCGGCGCAACAGCGCATGGTTGAGTTGCGTGCTATGGGTTATGAAAATGTGTACCAGTATGTTGATTCGCAATCTAATGGCGTAAAGCAACTGGGTTATATTCCT
>CAZRFO010000311.1:0-1682 GCA_964599515.1 uncultured Eggerthellaceae bacterium
AAAACACTTCGTGCGGAACTCGCTTGGTGAGCTCCGCCACCCCCAGCCTATGGATGTCTTGCTTTGCCGTGTCGAGCATGGATATCTTCCTAAGGTAGGGGCGGCATGGTGTATGAGCGAATCCCGCACGCAGAATTTTCGTGGTATAAGCGAATGCACCACGAAAATTCAAGCACAGGACTATGAGTGAATATACCTTGCCGCCATTGGCTATGGAATAATATTTGGTCTAGACAAGATTAGCAGCCGATTAAACAAATTCTAATCTTGCAAAGAAAAGCCGGCTGGTTTAACATACTTGCTTGCGCGAATCGCGCAGATTATGCGGGCGTGGCGGAATGGCAGACGCGCTGGCTTCAGGTGCCAGTGGGGGTATCCCCGTGAAGGTTCAAGTCCTTTCGCCCGCACCAACCACTCAATATACAAATCAACAAAAACAACCAAATGTGAAACTGACGCAAGCTAAAACTTATCCAAAACGTCCAGAAACGTAGTCTGCAGTTCTGCTGTCTTTTGGATTATTGAAAAGCTCATGCGTTGGTGCAAATTCAACAAGGTCTCCCAAAAGGAAAAACGCAGTATTATCTGAAACGCGCACAGCCTGTTGCATATTATGCGTAACCATGATAACTGTGTATTTTTCTTTTAGCTGTGCAACAAGTTCTTCAATTTGACCAGTTGAAATAGGGTCAAGCGCACTTGTCGATTCATCCATAAGCAGCACCTGCGGCTTTACCGCCAAAGCGCGTGCAATACATAGACGCTGCTGTTGCCCACCAGATAGTCCAAGAGCACTTTTCTTCAGACGGTCTTTTACTTCATTCCAAAGCGCAGCACCACGAAGCGACTGTTCAACAATTTCATCTAGTTGTTCTTTTCCGCGCACGCCATGGATTTTTGGACCATAGGCAACGTTGTCATAAATGCTCATTGGAAACGGGTTTGCTTTTTGGAAAACCATTCCAACGTTTTTACGGAGTGCCGTAACATCAACTTTTGGCCCGTAAATATCTTGCCCGTTTAAAAGCACCTTGCCTTCAATTCGCACACCTTCTACTAAATCTTGCATGCGGTTAAGTGTTTTTAGAAACGTAGATTTCCCACACCCAGATGGTCCAATTAAAGCTGTTACCTTATTAGCTGGTATAGTAATGTTGATATCACGAAGCGCCTGATGAGAGCCATACCATAAGTTTAGGTTTTCAATCTCAAACGTAATTTTATCGTCCATTTAGTTCTCCTTGGGTTTTAATTTTGAAGATGTAATATTTGCAGCAAGATTCAAAAGAAGGGTAAGAATCATCAAAATTGTGGCAACAGCAAAAGCAACGTTAAGTTCGCCACGTTCTGTAGCATATACATAAAGCGCAACAGTCAATGTAGCACTTGAAGATTGCAAAGCTGTCATAAAGCTGTTTAAGATAAGTCCAAAACCTGCAGTGTATAAAAGTGCGGCAGATTCTCCAACTATACGCCCAACAGCCAAAATGCATCCAGTTGCAATACCATTCATGGCATTTGGCAAAACCACAGTGCGGACCATGTGCCACTTACCGCTACCTAGCGCAAGTGAACCTTCGCGGTAGGAATTAGGAATTGTCTTTAAACTTTCTAACGTATTACTAATTATTGTAGGCAAAACCATAACAACAAGCGTAAGACTGCCAGCCAAAACGCCAGCT
>CAZRFO010000312.1:0-1657 GCA_964599515.1 uncultured Eggerthellaceae bacterium
AGGCGAATATTTTGCGTTGATGCTACGCCCTTCCATGTCGGGCGCATCAAATGCGAAGGCGAAAGAGCGCTTCATATTTTTATCATCAGTAGCTTGATCTATGATGCGAAGTTCTTCATCTGTAAGCGTGATTTCCCGCGACAGTTTTGGTTCGCGCCCGCGCAGTGTCATAGCACCTCGCACACTCATAATGTCTAATCTTTCTAAATAAGCTTTGCTATAACGCGCTACTCTAAACGGTGCCCAGCACTCATGCTGTTCTACACCGTTAACCATCACGGTATTGTGTGAAAGCGTTTTTTTGTACTCAAGGCGGCTTTCACCTTGATACGCATAGGTGCCGCAGTTCACTATCCAAGGTTCGTCATTAACAAAGCATTCGAAACTAAGTGCATCACAATGCACATGCCCCATAGCATATTTGGGTCCTGGCATTCCTGCATCAAAAATTACTTTCACGTAGCCAGCTGCCGTTTCGCGTTCAAGAATACAGTAGCCAGCATCAGGAAGAACAGATTTAAAAACAGGCTCTATTCCAAAGCGCAGTTTTACACACTGCAACAATGCATCCCTACTCTTTGCCACATTATCACCAGAGTCGTTAAACAAAGGTGTTCTGTTCGTATGACGCTCCATAGAATACAAACAGTCAGCCATGTCTTGAAGACGAAATTTCTCAGCAATGCCACTTTCCCCGCGCTTGTGCAAAGTTGTAGCCACGCGCAACAAATCCTCAAATACAATCTTGTGATACATAGGAGATAACTCAAAATGCATCCCGTCCGGGAGAATTTGCTCTTCAATTTGCCCGTAAAGTCTTGGCAAAACCAATTCGAATGTTTTTTCATCGTTAAAATAGCAAGCAAGAAGTGTTAGTGCCTTTAAATCTTCAAGATAGTGGTTTGCAAGCAAATCCACCTCTAGATGATTACTTAACACTACAAACTGCTGCGCAAGAGAGTCATTAAAACGTTTGACAAATGCCGTATCTTGCTGCAATTCATCTGCAAGCTCACCGTAAAAAGCTATCCAGTTTACAATTCGCATAGAGATAGTGTAAGAATCCCAAGCTGCACCACCTTTTTCGATGGGGCAATTTGAAATCCAAGAATCAATGATGGCTTTTCCTTTATCTAGGTAACGCTCATCACTGCAATCCTTATACACCTTGGCTAACGGCAAAAGATATTCGCAATAATGCAGATTAAAGCGCCATAGCGGCGTTGAGAGGCTATCATGCCAACTTTCTTTCCAGTCAACCTTTTCTTCGTGATGCAAGAGCTCTATGCGGTCTTGCAAAATTGCGTCAACATCAAAACGGGAAATAAATGCGGGGTCAAAGTCCAACTCCGGAAGTACTGGAATAGCAGCGATGTTCGCCTTTGCAACATCTGGCTTTGAGGTATAAAAAGGCTTTAGGCAGGTATTTCTGCCAGCTTTGCGCCAAATGCGGTAAAACACCTGACTTGGTTTCAGGTGTTTTACCGTATTTACATACAACCCTATTTTACCCAGCTTACTCAAAAAGTTTACCCCTTCAGCGCATCCGCAATACGCGCACTTGCATGACCATCGCCATACGGGTTGGATGCTTGGCTCATTGCGGTATATTCAGCTTTATCAGAAAGCAGACGGCTAAACTCGTTGTAAATCACAT
>CAZRFO010000313.1:0-1648 GCA_964599515.1 uncultured Eggerthellaceae bacterium
CTGAATTTCTTTCTGCCATGAGTAGCGCTTATAAGACCGATGCGCGCATAAGTGTACGTCAGGTAAATGGTGGCTATCCAGTTTTATCTTGGGAAGCTGTAAGTGACAGCGAGCGCCTTATTGAATTTGAAATAAACCCAGCTAGTGCTTCAATTGCGCTTACGGACACACAAACGCAAGAAGCGCTAGAGCCATTTAGTTCAGATGCACAAAGTGGCATTTATCAATATGCAGCAAACCCGCTTCGTTCATACAATGTTGCAATTAGCGCAACTGGGTATGAAGACTACAATCAAGAAATTGCCGCAGCTCCAGATGACTACAAAGCAAGTATTTCTCTTTCGATTATCACTTATAGCATTAGTTACAGTCTTTCTGGTGCGAGCTTTGCTGGTGGATATTCTGCACCACAAAGCTATACCGTGCAAGATTCTTTTGCCTTGCCAACGGCGGAAAATCTTATCAAGGAAGGCTACGAATTTTTGGGTTGGAAAACATCGTTTACAGCAACTGATTACGTGACAGAAATAACGCAAGGTACAACTGGCAATATATCGCTTATAGCCTGGTGGCTCATAATTCCAAAAACTCCAGCTACAGTGTCTAGCGATTTATTTGCCACTGCATGCAACTATTACTTTTTAACATACAATGGCGAACTTAGGGAAGGCGAAATTCCACTGTTTGATGAACAAGCAATGTATTGGAATGGCAAAAACTATGTGACGCTTATTAGCGAACAAGCAGCGCAAAGTATAAGCTACAAAAATTTTTCTACATCTAGCAGCACACAAGCACAAACGCTTACAAGCGATTTAAACAATAACAATCGTATCAATGTTGTTGATGCTCAAATTGCTTATGACATGGCAAATAGCGTGTACGCGCAATCCAAATTCAACATGCAAACCTGGCTTTCTGCAGACGTTACCGCAGATGGAGTGCTTGATGCGCAAGACGCATATGCAATTTTGCACGCTGTGACAACAGCATAAGTGAAAGATGAAATACAAAACGGTGTATGAACCACGTTAGTTTCACACCTGTAACACGATATGCAAAAACGAAAAAAGGGATAAAACGAGGAAACGGGGAAGAATGAAAAAGGGTGATCACGCAAAAAAGCACCTAAGCACTAAAAGAAAAACTTATGGAATAGCGGGCGGAGTTGCTGCGTTACTTGCTGCTGGCGCTGTTGCATTTGCGTTAGTGCAGGGTGGCGTTTTTGGCTCAAGCACGCAAGCGCTAGATAATACGCTAAGCAACACGCTAGATAACGCGCAGCAGATATGCGAAACAGATGAAACCGTTAACTATCCAATTGCTGAATCGTATTCAGAAGATTCGCTTGAGCATTTTTCTGATGTGCTGTATGTAAACAATGGTACAGAAGAAATTTCTTTAGATGATTTGCCAAGTGGGTCATATAGTGGCTTTCTTTTTGAGGTAGAAGACGAAGCAAGCGGAGCAGGAAACGCATATGCAATAGCCAAGTCTGCGGAAGAAGAAGGCCTTATTACTTGCGTTCATGAAAATTTATACAAGATTGGCTCGTTAGACACCCTAGCTGGACTTTTTGGCGCAGAGCAGCTTAACTACGTAGAGCCAAACTATGTGATGCATCTTGTTGGCGAAGTTGATGGGGAAG
>CAZRFO010000314.1:0-1640 GCA_964599515.1 uncultured Eggerthellaceae bacterium
TTTGTTTGGCAAAGTAGTTAATGCAGAAATCTTCAAACAAGCGTGTTGCGCGAGTTTGGTTGGCTGATTTTAAGTGCGCGATGTGTATTTGATAGCTTTCTTGTATTGGTATTACATGTAACGCGGTAAGCTCTTCAGGCGAAAGTGCTGCATACAAAAGCTTGTCAGGGCAAAAGCAAGCACCAAGACCTTTTTCGCATAAAGCAAGAAGGGTAGCGGCGTTATCGGAATAGGCTTTAATGGGCGGGTTTAATTTGTTCTGGCGCAAGAACGCACTTCCAATCCGTCCGGTTATATCTTCTTCAGAGCTCATAAAAAACGGCACGCTAGCAAGTTGCAAAAATATATCAGGACTTAAGGTTGTTTTGCCTTTTTCTGTTTGTTCGCCAGTGTTGGTTTTTAGCAAACTTTTAGAAACAACCAGCATAACGTCTTCTGAATATAACGCGCGTGCACTTATTTCTGGCATACTTACATCGCAGCGCGCAATAGCAATGTCTCTTTCTCCTGCAAGCAACGCATCAATAATCTTGCTATTGGTTTGTTCGTTTGAAATTATTTGTATATTTGGATACAACTTTTGAAATTCAGAAATTATGCCTGGCATAATTGTGCGCGAACGAGTGTGTGCAACCCCAACATGAACAATGCCGCTTTCTGTGTTTTGGATATCTTGGAATTCGTTTTGCATTGCTTCGTAAGAATCGCAGAAGTTGCGCGCGTATTCTAAAAACCGTTTACCGGCGTAAGTAAGCTCAAAGTGCGGGCGTCTGCTAAAAAGTTGGCAACCAAGCTCTTTTTCAAGCGCCGCTATGTGCGAGCTTAGGGTTTGTTGTGTGATATGAAGTTCTTTTGCGGCTTGGCTTATTCCGCCATTTTTTGCAACACATATAAAATAACTCATCGGAAGAAAGTTCATGTAAAAAGTCCTGTTCAAAAGCGGTTTTGCTGGTGTGTTTGCAATGCGTTCTTGGCTGTTGTTCTGTGGCTTTGTTGCGCGAATCGCAGCAATTTTTGTTTGCTGATTTTAACTATATCGTTTTCGCTTAATAGCTTCACAGTAAAAATACTGTGAAAACTACAGAAATAAATCAGTTTGAACACTGTATGTTCTTGCACTATGCTTTGCAACCGGAAAATCCAAGAACGAAAACTAAAGGCAGTGAACACGTTTCATGATTGAAATAACATTGATAGTGATATTTACCGCAAGCATTTTGGTTTGTTTATTTCTTGCAGGGTCGGTATTGCCTGCACTAATTTTTGGCTTTGCGTTGTTCTTGACTTATGGCGTTGTAAAAGGCAGTTCTGCATCACGCATGCTTAATTGTGCAATAGGTGGCGTGAAGTCTTCTGTTGGCGTGCTTGTGTTATTGCTTTTGGTTGGCATGCTTACTGCAACTTGGCGAGCAAGTGCCACCATGGCTTACATGGTTGATGTGGTAGTTCGCGTTTGCCCAGTACCGCTAATCATTCTTGGAACGTTTCTCTTGTGTAGTCTTGTTTCTTTTCTTGTTGGATCTGCGTTTGCAACCGCCGCTACTGTTGGAGCAATTTGCGTGGTTGTAGCAAATAGCGCAGGCGCGTCTTTTATATACGTTGGCGGGGCGGTGATTGCTGGTGCGTATTTTGGGGATAGA
>CAZRFO010000315.1:0-1639 GCA_964599515.1 uncultured Eggerthellaceae bacterium
TCTTCACCGGCTTCTTGTATAGCAACTCTGAAAGCTACGCGTGGATGCTTGTATTTATGGCTCTCACGTTTTTGGTTGTTGCTATGGGTGTTAAGAAGGGTATTGAAAAAGCAAACCTAATTATGATGCCAGCACTTATTGTTATGGCTGTTGGCATTGCAATTTATGTTGCTGTTCAACCGGGTGCAATCGATGGAATTTTGTACTACATCGTGCCAGATTTCAGCCAATTTTCTGCAGACTTGTTACTAAACGCTATGGGTCAAATGTTCTATAGCTTGTCTCTTGCTATGGGCATTATGATTACATATGGCTCATACGTACAAAAAAATGAATGCCTAACTTCTTCTGTTTCACGCATTGCTGGCTTTGACTTGGCAGTTTCTTTGATTGCAGGCTTCATGATTGTTCCTGCTGCTTTCGTTGTTACTGGTGGTGCTCCAACTTCTGCTGGTCCATCGCTTATGTTTATCACATTGCCACAAATCTTCAATGGCATGGGCGGCGCTGCTGCCATCTTAGGCTTTGTGTTCTTCTTGCTAGTAACATTTGCTGCTTTGACCAGCTCAATTTCTTTGACAGAAACTTGCGTATCAATTGTGGCTGATGGCTTGAAGTGGTCACGCAAAAAGTCATTCATCGCTTGCGTTATTGTGATTGTTCTTGTTGGATGCTTTGTAAACGCTGGTTACAATGGACTTTCTGAATTCCGCATTTTGGGTATGGAATTCCTTGACTTCTTTGACTTCATTTCCAACTCTGTATTGATGCCAATAGTTGCTCTTCTTACTTGCATCTTTGTTGGTTGGATTATCAAACCAAAAGATCTTATTGAAGAAATCAAGCAATCTTCGCCTTTCAGAACAGAAAAAGCATGGGTTGTTATCATTAAATTCCTTGCACCAATTTTTGTTATTGCCATTTTGGTTTGGAATATCATTAATCTTTTAGGGTAGATTATGTCTTTATCAATTGGAATTGTGGGCTTGCCAAATGTTGGCAAGTCCACTCTTTTTACAGCACTTACAAACAAGCAGGGGCTAGCTGCAAATTATCC
Source organism: uncultured Eggerthellaceae bacterium (assembly GCA_964599515.1). Lineage (GTDB taxonomy): Bacteria > Actinomycetota > Coriobacteriia > Coriobacteriales > Eggerthellaceae > CAKUOV01. The sequence goes on from CAZRFO010000315.1 coordinate 1,058, forward strand.
GTTTGCAACAATCGAGCCTAATGTTGGCATTGTCCCAGTTCCAGATGAACGTCTAAAAGAGCTAGAAAAAATAGACAATCCGGCGCGTCTTGTGCCAGCAACTGTTGAATTTGTAGATATCGCCGGTTTAGTTGAAGGCGCTTCTCATGGCGAAGGCTTAGGCAACCAGTTCTTGGCAAACATTCGCGATACAGATGCAATTTGTGAGGTTGTGCGCTTTTTTGGCGCTCCAAACGTCATACATGTTGCAGGCAAAGTAGACCCTCAAAGCGACGTTGAAACAATCAAGATGGAACTCATTTTGGCAGACGTTGCAACATGTGAAAAGGCAATTCCGCGCCTGGAAAAAGAAGCAAAGCGCGACAAAGCTGGAGTTGCAAAGCTAGAAGCTGCCAAAAAGGTTTTAGCTGGCTTATACGATGGCCATCGTGCACGCACGCTTGACTTGACAGATGAAGAACGTGCTGCAATTTATGAACTTCACTTGCTTACAATGAAGCCAATTCTTTACATTGCAAACATCGATGAAGGCCAGGTTGGCAAAGAACTACCAGAAATTGATGGCTGCGAGCCAGTGCCAAT
>CAZRFO010000316.1:0-1625 GCA_964599515.1 uncultured Eggerthellaceae bacterium
TTTTTGGCGCATCGTCTGCATACACGCTTGCCGGGCCGCCGCTCAAAATGATGGCAGAAGGTGCCATTGCGCGCACCTCGTCTGCGGAAATATCACACGGAACAATCTCGGAATACACATGTAAATCACGCACGCGTCGGGCGATAAGTTGTCCATATTGTGCGCCAAAGTCAAAAACGGCTACCACTTGTGCTGGTTTGTTTTGAGTAGATGAGGTCATAAAGACTCCTGTTAACGTTTGCTTACGTAAAAACTAACTTGTAAAAAACTAACTCGTAATATTATCACTCTCAATAGCGGCAATTGCGTAACTATTAGACTAAGAGCGGCTCATTACTGCAAAACAGTTACCGCGCCACCGCCCCTCTAAAACATTACGTATGCATTGCATGAATAACAAGTGCGCAGTTGCATGCCCGTGGTATCATGTGGAACTCTGAAAATCCAAAATATCGCGTGCAAATTTTGGCAAATCCCAGCCAATTTTGCGCTTCTTAAGGAGAAACCTGCATGATAATCGAAGCTTTAAAGGCGTTTTTGTTTGGCGTTGTTGAAGGCATCACAGAATGGCTTCCAATTTCTTCAACAGGGCACATGATGCTGCTCAACGAATTTGTAACTCTAGATGTTTCTGCCGCATTCTACGACACGTTTTTGGTAGTCATCCAGTTAGGCGCAATCCTTGCAGTAATACTGCTTTACTTCAACAAGTTAAACCCGTTTTCTCAGCGCAAAACTCAAGCTCAACGCAATGAAACTTGGGGAATTTGGGCAAAGGTTGTTGTTGGATCAATACCTGCTGCCATTGTTGGCTTTGCGCTAGACGACTGGATGGAAGAGCACCTGATGAATGGCGCCTACGGCTATGTTGTTGTGGCTGCGGCACTTATTGTGTACGGCATAATTTTCATCGTGATGGAAAACCGCAACGCGCGACTTATTGGTATTGCAAAGGCTCGCAAAGATTACCAAAATTCTGCAGCAGCGCAAAAGGTTCGCGCTGCTCGTGGCGTTGCGTCAGAAGCAGTTTTAGCAGCTGGCGAAGGCACCTGGAATACAGCGGTTTTTGGTGAAGAAGACACAGCAACAGCAAACGCTGGCGAAGGCACCGCATCAAACTTGGATGCTCGCAAAGCATCTGCTCGTGCAAGACTTGATGCGCGCAGGTCTACAAACAACACGCGCGCAAACGGCGGGCGCGGGGGAGAGGGCGCTTCATCTCGCACAGGTGAAGGCGAAAGCTACCTTGGCTCAGATGAACAAGACGAATCAAGCGCAATTGCTAAAGTTACAACATTTAGTGAACTTTCCTATGCGCGCGCATTCGCCATTGGTATTTTTGAAAGCCTTGCTATTATCCCAGGTACATCACGCAGTGGCTCTACAATCATAGGTTCTATGCTGCTTGGCACAAGCCGTACAATTGCAACGGAATTCGCATTCTTCTTGGCTATTCCAATTATGTTTGGGTGGAGCTTGCTTAAGTTCATCAAACATGGTTTTGCATACACTGGAATTGAATGGATGATTTTTGCAATAGGCATTGTTGTGTCGTTTGTAGTTTCTGTTTTGTCCATCAAATTCTTAATTGGCTACATCAAGAAAAACGACTTCAAGCCTTTTGG
>CAZRFO010000317.1:0-1624 GCA_964599515.1 uncultured Eggerthellaceae bacterium
ATAGCTTGTGATGCTTTTGACTGACGAGTTGCCTTCAAATTCCGCATCAATTCCGCTTATTGCGTCTTCGTCACTATTTGAATAAATCACAACAGCTGTGTTTTGTGCGTCAAAAACTTCGCTTATTGGGTCTTCGTCTTCAAGTACGTAAGCAAGGCTTGTGTTGCCTTGGGCGATGTATGAACACACGCACAAAGCAAGAAACGCGGCTGTAAAAACATACTTTCCTTTTGACGTAATTGCTCCTGCCCAGTTCATTGCAAAGTGGGGGACAGGCTTTTTTGTTTTAGCTATGAGTTTGTCTGCGACAAGAGTAATTGCAGGTAAAAGTGTTAGTGCACAGAAAAGCGTAATTGCAATGCCTTTGCCAAGTACAATTCCTATGTCTGCGCCAATCTTAAAGCTCATGAATACTAGTGCTAGCAATCCTACGACCGTTGTGATGCCGCTGCTTGCCACAGCAGAAAAAGTGCTTGCAAGTGCTCGTTTCATGGCTTCCACGTGGGCTTGTTTTGTGTGCGCGGCGTCGGCTTTTGTTGCGGCGTTTGTATGCGCGTCTGCGTATGTAACCAGCGCACTAGCGTCAGCGCCGACTTCAGTCGCAGCCTGCGAATCAGCGGCGGCTAGCGTGCCAGCTCCTGCGCCTGCTTCACCCGCAGCCTTCGCATCTGCGGCAAGTTCTGCCCTGTACCTGTTAAGCAAAATGACGGAATAGTCAATGGATAAGGCAAGTTGCAAAATTGCAGCGATGGAAAAAGTGATTGAAGAAATTTCTCCTTGGATAATATTGCTACCCAAGTTAAGAGCAACGGCACACCCTACAGTAATCAATATGAGAAGCGGTTCAACAAACGAGCCGCACATCAAAACAAGGACAGCAATAATAAGAGCTACGGCTGCAATTATTACCTCTATTGGAATGGTGTCTGTTGTGGTGTTTCCACTTTTGTAAACCATGTTGTAGGTGTTGAAATCCGTTTCAAGAGTGTGCTCTATGGCTAGCTCTTCTTTGGTTTCGTAATCTGCTTTTGTGTACAAAGTGAAAAGCGTTTTGTTGTCTTGGTGATATTCGCCGGCCTCGTCTTCGCTTGCGCTTTCCCAATCAACGCGTTCAACGCCTTCAATTTCGCCTAGTGCATCTGCTGTGCTTTCTTCTGCAGACTCTGGCATGTCTTCAAACATTACACGAATGAACTGGGATGCTTGGTCTGGGAATTCTTCTTCCATGATGTCTACGCCTTGTTTCATAGAAGAAGAATCTGGCAGGTATTTTGTTGTGTCTGAATTGATGTTTACAAACGGGATAAGGCAAGCGCACACAACGGTCAAAGCAAGCACAATTACAATGATTGCTTTACGTTTATTAACTATTGCGCTTGCAAGTTTTTGCACGGCATCCCTCCATTTATCTATTTTTGTATTATGCATGCATAAGTCGTTCAAGTTAACGAAAATTTTGGCGAAATCTGTGAAACCTACAAGAAAAATGGTGCTTTATCTGCGAATTGAGGCGGGCGCTAGTTTACTGCTGGCTGGCATAGCGCCGCGCCACGTTGCGTCACGTCCAATAAGGTTGGCACATGTCGCGCGGCGCGCAATATAGGCGCAAACTAGCGCTCTATTT
>CAZRFO010000318.1:0-1617 GCA_964599515.1 uncultured Eggerthellaceae bacterium
ATGCAACAACTATTACGTCACTGCGCGAAAGAAGCGCACTTGTTGCTGCATGGCGCAGCTTTTCAACTTCTTCATTGATTGAAGCATCTTTTTCTATGAAAGTATCAGATGAGGGAACATAAGCTTCCGGTTGATAGTAGTCGTAGTAGCTTACAAAATATACAACCGCGTTGTTAGGAAAGAATTCCTTTAGTTCTGCAGCAAGCTGTGCAGCAAGCGTTTTGTTTGGAGCAAGCACTAAAGTAGGCTTTTGAACAGCCTCTATGGTCTTTGCCATAGTGAAAGTTTTGCCACTGCCGGTTACACCCAAAAGCGTTTGATAGCGCAAGCCATCTTTTACACCTTTTGCCAGGGACGCAATTGCCTGCGGCTGGTCTCCGGCTGGTTCATAAGGTGAAACAACCTCAAAAGGTTTACTTGATAGGCGGTTTATTGGAAGTTTACCTGCTATAAGAGGCTCATTGTTTTTCATTTGCGGTACTCAATTTTAGTGCTTATATACATTTACGTGATGCGTAATAAAACTTTATATAGGATGTTGTACGAACAAAGCGCATTATACAAGTAACTTCGCACTGCGCAAAGATTGTTTACGCTGCACGAAGTTACTTGTACTGTGAAAGTTACTTGTACTGTGAAATTAAGAAAGTTAATTTACGCTTGCGTTTTGTATTCTTCCCACCACGCAATAACTTTTTCCTGCAAGTCTTGCTGTGTGCCATCATTTACAAAAACATAGTCTGCAGCATCTATGCGGCTTGCATCGCTAATTTGACGAGCAATGCGCGCGCGAACATCTTCTTCGTCCCAGCCGGCTGCTACAGCGCGAGCAATTCGCGTTTCTAACGGCGCCGTTACTGCCAAAATAACATCTGCGGTATAAGCAAGAGAAGATTCTCTGCCTTTAAATACGGAATATTCCACAACAACATAGTCGTTATCTTTTTCCAACTGCGAAAGCATTTCTGTATATGCTTCCTCTATACGAGGCATAGTGATGTTATTAAGTTTATGTGTTTCGTGTTCGCTTGCAAAAGAACCTGCAGCAAGTGCCTTGCGGTCAACTTCTCCATTTTCATCAAAAATGCCTTCGCCAAAAGCTTCACGCAATTCGTCTTTAACAACATCCCACGTTAGCACCTGATGTCCAACTTTATCAAGGTCGATTAACGGAATGCCTTGGTTTGCTAACGCACGAGCCGCAGTAGATTTTCCAGCTCCCATTCCACCAATTACAAAAATTTTCTTCATGTTAACCAACCCCTAAAAGCTACCGTTCACGGTACAAAAAGCTACCAAAAATACTTTTTACATAGCATAACGCAAATATGCTCATTTCGGTACATACTTTAAGTACCAATTTGCATGTTTTAACAAACAGAATTAGTATTAGGCGCAAATCTTGCTAAGACTTTGCTTACAAAGCCGCAATACGCGAATCACGCAAAAAGAAAACCGGTACATGTCGAAGCGGCATGGTATGTGAGCGAATCCCGCACGCAGATTTTTTGTGGTATAAGCGAATGAACCACAAAAAATCAAGCACATGACTGCGAGTGAATACACCTTGCCACTTCGAACAAGAGAATTAGCCTACTAGCGGCTGAACACACAACG
>CAZRFO010000319.1:0-1610 GCA_964599515.1 uncultured Eggerthellaceae bacterium
ACAACTTCTCCACCAGGGCACATGCAAAACGTATACACACCACGCCCGTTGTCTAGGTGCGTTGATAGCTTGTAATCGGCTGGTCCAAGAGCAGGATGATTAGCAAAGTCACCGTATTGGGCTTCATTTATACTTTCTTGCGTGTGTTCTATACGTACGCCAACAGAAAACGGCTTTTGTTGCAATTCAAGCCCTGTTTGTTTCAACATTTCAAATGTATCACGCGCAGAATGACCAGTTGCAAAAATCACATGGCTTGCGGGAATAAGTTCAACTTCGCCTGTTTTTGTATTTGTAAGTTCTAGCGCGCAAATGCGCCCATGTTTCATTTTTATGCCAGTAGCTTGCGTTTGAAAGCGAACTTCCCCGCCTAAACTAATAAGCTGCTCACGCATGCTAGTAACAACGTTTCGCAGTACGTCTGTTCCTATGTGCGGCCTAGCTTCAATAAGAATTTCCTTAGGCGCACCTGCATCCACAAACCACTGCAGCACGGTATGCGTTAGTGGGTTTTTAGTATTTGTTGTAAGTTTTCCATCGGAAAACGTTCCTGCGCCACCTTCGCCAAATTGGATATTTGTAACTGGATCAAAGTTTCCTCCAGCATTAAAGCTCTCAACAGCCAAAACGCGTTCTTCAACGCACGCTCCGCGTTCAACCAGCAACGGGCAAAGCCCGCTTTTTGCTAAATAAAGTGCAGCAAAAAGCCCAGCCGGACCAGACCCAACTACAACTGGCCGTTTTGCATTTAGTTTGCGAAGGCGCTCTGGAATGTATGGGATTTCCAACATTTGTTTCTTGTGATACAAAAAGTATCGCTCATTTATAGGGACGCGAATACCTGGAGTGTAAATGCGAGCGTTTCCGTAACTTCCCTTCGTTAAATCTGTGCTATTTGCGTTTTCAGCATCGTGCGAAATTGCAATCATTTCGTCGCTTTCAGATGAAAGCGAAACGCCTAGTGTAAGCACAAAATGCACGTTTGATTTTTTGCGCGCATCAACGCTCTTTTTTAATATTTTTACATTAGAAACAGAACTTAGAGCCTGCCCTAAAATTTTTGCAGCTTCCTCATATAACAGGTGTTCGTTTTCTGGCAAAAGAGCATCAAGTGAAGCATTCACATTTGGAATTTCTATCACTTTGCGTCACCTTCGCCTTTGCGTAAATTTTTAGATGTAGCGAAAGGTTTAAGACCTACGTGCGCTTCCGTAAGCAGAATGTTTTCTGTTTCCAAAGGCACTTCCTTTTCGTGCGCTCTTTTTCATGCGCGCCAAAACGTCCCCTTCGCTTTCGCCTTCAATCTTAGCACGAAGCGAAACAACTTGGTCGCGCAAGCGAGCAGCGTCCTCAAAATTCATATTAGATGCAGCCGCAGCCATTTCGTCTTCCAAAGATGAAATGATTCGTAAAATTTCATCACGCGAAAGCATAGAGAGCTCTTGCCCAATGTCATCTTTTTGTTCTTCTTCGTCATCTGTTACGTAAGACATGATGTCATTAATTGCTTTGCGAATAGTCTGTGGCTCAATGCCATGCTCTTCGTTGAATTTCATCTGAATTTCGCGGCGGCGACGAGTTTCTGTTATTGCAGCGTTCATAGAATCTGT
>CAZRFO010000320.1:0-1597 GCA_964599515.1 uncultured Eggerthellaceae bacterium
CGTAAACTTAAACGACATATTGTCCAGGAAATCAAAATGGTCTTTTGAGCTTTCGCTTTCGCTTTTGCTTTCGCTTTTTGCATTTTCACTCGTGTCACTTTGTGGCTCTGCAATCTTTTGCTGCGCACCTGTTGAGGCGTCTTTTCCGCTTGGCAATGCGGCATCACCAGCAGCTTTAGATTTTGCCTTGCCAGCTCCTAAAGCGGCGGATTCTTGCGATGCTTTATGAGGCTTAAATGCGTTTCTAACTTTTTCTGATGTTTTATTTACAAGGTTAACAGGAGCATTTGTTGCAGCATCAATGGCTGCTGTAGCAGAAGAAAGCCCATCTGTAATATCTGTTACGTTTTCTAGAATTTGGTCTAGACGCATAACTTCCAAATTAGCTGCATCCACAGTTAAAGAAACGCGGTCTACAAGAGGTTCAACTTTTGCAACTAACGGGTCAACCTGAGCAGTGATGCTTTCTACATGAGCAAGAGTTGGTTCTATTTCATTTTTTATTGAAGTTACCGTTTTGCGAGTTGTGCGCACCGTAGCAATAAGTTCAATAAGAAACCAAATAAGTGCAATACCAACTACAACAAAAACAGCAGGTAGGGCTATGGCAAGAATTGCGTTCCAATCCATGGACAAAACTCCTTTCGCAAAATCTTCAAACGCGAATTATACCACCCCACATATTACCAACGTGAATCATCACATGAGTTTCATCAGGAAAGGCTCTAATTATTTTCCTTTGCGGAGTTATGTTTTTCTTTACCAGCTTGCTTTGTTTTGCCGGCGCGTTTTTTAATGTGGCGAAGGCACCAAACATGACATGTGCCAGACAATAGAAAAATTAATTTCCTTTGCGGAATTGGTTTCTGTACCCTTCCCAACCACGGTCACTTGGTTGATAAAAACACCCGCGCTCAAGACCATCTGGTAAATACTGCTGGTCCACCCATCCTTCTGGATAACTATGAGGATACTTGTAAGCTGGGTAGTTTTCTGAACCTGGGCGGTGCCTATCGCGCAAATGATTTGGAACCGCGCGCTCGGGCCCACGTCTAACTTCTGCAAGCGCTGCATCAATTCCAGCTTCTGCAGCATTGCTTTTAGGAGCAAGGGCTAAATAGGTTGCAGCCTGAGCTAAGTTTATACGACATTCCGGATACCCTATAACTTCTGCAGATTTAAAAGCGGCTTCTGCAATTAGAAGCGCCTGAGGGTCTGCATTTCCAATGTCTTCAGAGGCGGCAATCATCATGCGGCGCGCAATAAACTTTGGGTCTTCGCCACCATCTATCATGCGCGCAAGCCAATAAAGTGCTGCATCTGGGTCACTCCCGCGCATAGATTTTATAAATGCAGAAATGATGTCGTAGTGCATGTCTTTATTTTTGTCGTAAGGAAGTTGCCTGTGTGGCACTGCGGTAAGCACATCTTCTGTACTAATTTGCGCAGGCGCATCTTTTGTACCTGCACCTTGTAGTTGGCTTGCAAGCTCTAAAGTTGTTAGCGCCACCCGAGCATCCCCGCCAGCAAGGGTTATGATTGCATCACTCGCATCTTCGCTTAAAGCGTATTTACCGCAAAGGCCCATATCATCCAA
>CAZRFO010000321.1:0-1587 GCA_964599515.1 uncultured Eggerthellaceae bacterium
TAGATCTGCAGGCTGCTCAAGACATGGGATATTGCGTTAAATTGCTTGCTATTGCGCATCGCGTAAAGGGCGGCATTGATGTTCGCGTGCACCCAACTATGCTAGATAAAAAACATCCGTTGGCTTCTGTTAATGGAGTTTATAACGCAATCTATGTAATAGGTGACGCCGTGGGTGAGACTATGTTTTTTGGCGAAGGTGCCGGATCTGGAGCAGCTGCAAGTGCTGTTATGGGCGATGTTATTGAAGTTGCACGCCATATAGAACTTGGAAGTGGCCCTATTGTTGGTTGTACATGCACAGACAATCTTGAGTTTGTTCCAATTGAAGAGCTGATTACAAAATACTACATTCGCTTTACCGTTGTTGATAGGCCTGGCGTTTTAGCCTCTATTGCTGGAATTTTTGCAGGCCAAGGCGTGAGTGTTCACTCTGTAGTTCAAAGAGGTGCAGACGAATACGGAAATGCAAATCTTTCTTACGTTACACATGCAGCAAGCGAAAAGAGCATTCGTGCGGCATTAAAAGAAATTAGCGAGCTTGAAAACGTGTTAGTTTCTTCTCCTTCTTTAATTAGGGTTGAAGGTTAATAATAATATTTAAAGCAAGTTTGTGAGTTAGTTGCGATAAAGACAAAAAAGTGGCACATAAATATAACATTGGAATAATTTTTGATTGTGACGGCACCCTTGTAGATTCAATACAAGGGTGGCGTGGCTTAGAACATGAACTCGCGCGCCTTGCGGGGGAAAGTCTAAGTGAAAGTGACATTGAACTTTTATGCACTTTCACAATCGCAGAAACTGCTAATTTTTACCACACTAAATTTGGTATTGGAAAAAGTGATAAAGATGTCATTAAATTGATGGATGACTTTCTACTTAATTTTTATTCAACTAAAGTTGAGCTTCGCCCAGGAGCAAAAGATTTCGTCCAGTGTGTCGTGGATGCAGGTATTCCTTGTGCTGTTGCGTCATCTAGCCCGCAGCGTTATTTAAAAGCATGCTTTGAGCATGTTGGTTTGCAAGACACTTTTGATGTTGTTCTTTCAACAGATGATTTGCAAACAAGCAAACGAGAGCCAAAGCTTTACGACTATGCAGCAAACGTTTTGGGCACAACGCGCTCTAATACATGGGGCTTTGAAGATTCAATTTATGCAGTTCATACGCTTAAAAACGCAGGATTTTATTGCGTTGGCGTATACGACAGAGATGACTCTGGCACATATGATGATCTCTCCAAAAATGCAGACATAACAATAAAAGGTTTTGATGAGATTTCACCAGATGTTCTTCTTGGTAAACTTATAAATATCTAGCGGTTTTGTTTTGCGCTCAAGTGATATGCTTTGACTTGCGCTCAATTTTACGCGTTGAAGTGCGCGCAAGCTTGCATCCAAATTTGTACATTAGTTTATGTTTTAGTTCGCGCGATTGTGTTTTCTAATTAGCGTTGGTATGACAATGCAAGCACTTACTATAGTTATAACTAAAAGTAAAACATAGCTAATAATGTAGCTTCCGTATAAGTCTTTTAAGATTCCAGGTATAAACATGAAAACAAACCCGCCAAAGGCATATGATG
>CAZRFO010000322.1:0-1584 GCA_964599515.1 uncultured Eggerthellaceae bacterium
CAACTATCAGTACAGACCAAGAGGCACTTGACACACTAAAGAGCATGCTTGTAAGTGTTGTAGAAGACGGCACTGGCACAAGTGCAGCTATAAGCGGATACACAATTGCCGGGAAAACCTCAACTGCAGAAATAGCATCGGATGAAGGCGGCTATAAAGAAGGTGTATACAACTTGGCATTTTGCGGATTTATGCCAAATTCAAGTAGCAATTTAGTTTGTTTCGTGGCGGTAAACGATACTCCGTACCTTTCCAATGTGTGTGCGGCTTATAAGGATATAATGACCTTTGCAATAGATAGATATAAGATTTCTCCTGAATAGGAAACATACGATGACTAAAACTTGCAAAGAACTTTTTGGCAATATTGATTGCACTATCATAGGAGACGAAACAATGCCCGTAGAGGGCATTGCTTTTAGAAGCGATCATGTGCACCCTGGTGATGCATTCTTTTGCATTGTTGGCCTGGTTTCTGATGGCCACACTTATGCGCAAGATGCAATTAATCGTGGAGCGAAAGTCATAGTTGAAGAACGAAACCTTATTTTGGCAGATGCAACAGATGTCACAACTGTTGTTGTGAAGGATTCCCGTAAAGCACTAGCTCAAGCTTCCGCAGCGTTTTATGACAATCCTTCAAATGATTTAGAGGTTGTTGGCGTTACTGGCACGAATGGAAAAACTACAACTACCTACCTTGTGCAGCATATTTTGCAATTCGCAAAGAAAAAGTGCGGAATTTTAGGAACTGTAGGTCTTATTCTTGGCAACCAAGTTGAGAAAACTGGAAATACAACGCCGGAGTCTTTAGAGTTCCAACGCTTGTTAGCAAAAACCCGAAACAGTGGATACGATTCAATAGTTGCAGAAGTAAGTTCTCATGCGCTAGATTTGCATCGTGTTTGGTCAACTAAGTTTGCTGTCACAGCGTTTACTAATTTAACGCAAGACCATCTTGACTATCATCATACTTTTGGCGAATATTTCAACGCGAAAGCCAGGTTGTTTTCTCCAGATTACCCAGCTAAACGTGTTATTTGTATAGATGACAGTTGGGGAGAAAAACTTGTAACTACCGTGCGTGAGCAAGGTGATGAACTAATAACAACTGGCTTTAATGAAAGCGCAGACATCACGCCAGTTTCTGTTGATTATGCACAAACTCACACACATGTTGTATTGAATGTGTGCGGCTCACGCTATGAGTTTGATTACCCGCTAGTTGGCCGCTTCAATGTAAGTAATATGATGACAGCTTTTGGCATTGCGCTTTCTTTGGGAATTGCACCAGAAACCATAATTGAAGCGCTTAAAGATAAGGTTGTTGTGCCTGGGCGCCTGCAGCGCGTTAACGTAGAAAACGATGGCGGAATTTCTGTTTATGTAGATTACGCACACACGCCAGATGCTCTAGAAAAAGCCTTAAGCGCCGTGAAAGCAATAACTAAAGGCAAAACAATAGTTGTGTTTGGCTGTGGCGGAGACAGAGACAAAACAAAAAGGCCGCTAATGGGACGTGCGGCATGTGCAGCAGATTACGTGGTAGTAACAAGCGATAACCCTCGTTCAGAAGACCCAGCA
>CAZRFO010000323.1:0-1569 GCA_964599515.1 uncultured Eggerthellaceae bacterium
AACATCGTTGGCGTTTGTGTAATACCAGTCTTCAACCGTACCACTTGCGCGTTTTAAGTAATTGCCTCACGCATATGTAGCGCGCTTGCAGCAGATGCGCCAGCTTTGAGCAGGCCTTTTGGCACATGAGAAAGGTGCGCATTTGCAAATGGGGTTTGATATATTTTGTATCCGCCAAAAAATTCGTCGGCGCCTTCGCCAGAAAGAACAGCTTTTACTTGCGTTGCCGCAAGCTTGTCTACAAAGTAGAGCGCTACGGCACTAGGGTCTGCAGAAGGTTCATCCATGTGCCATTGAACTTGTGGTAGTGCCTTCCAATATTCTTCTTCTGTGATGTGATGGCTGAAGTTTGCTACGCCCAGATCATCCGCCAATTCTTGCGCCCACGAAATTTCATCGCGTTCTGGCTTGTTAACATTGACGCAGCTGCACGCGCCATTGCCGCTTTCATCGGCCGAGGCTTCATCAGCCTTGTCGCGCTCTCCACTGTATTCAGCAAAACCAACGGTGAACGTCTTAATTGAAGGGTTTTCGCGCGCAAGACATGCCGCCATGTAACTTGAATCGATGCCGCTGCTCAAAAAAGACCCAACTTCTACGTCTGCAACGTTGTGATAATGCACGCTCTCTGCCATGACGTTTTCTATTGCACCTACTGCACGCGCCTCATCTAAGTCCTGGTCAGGCTCAAATTTTGGCTCCCAATAGCGCTCAATCTCAAAAGTGCCATCTGCATGCACTGTAAGGCAATGGGCTGGTGGCAACTTGAAAATTCCCTTGAAAAAGGTTTCTGGCAACGCAGAAAATTGGAAGCACAAGTATTGTTCAAGCGCGTCATGATTTAGTTCGCGCGAATAAGCAGGATGCTCAAGTATGCTTTTGATTTCGCTTGCAAAAATAAATTGTCCGTTTTGTAGGGTGTAATAAAACGGCTTGATGCCAAAGAAATCACGCGCACAAAAAAGCTCATGTGTTTCGCAGTCCCAGATTGCAAACGCAAACATTCCGCGGAATTTGTTCAAACACTCTTTGCCCCAAGCCAGGTAGCTTACAAGCAAAACTTCTGTGTCGGACTTTGTGTTAAACGTCCAGCCCTGCGCTTCAAGTTGGGATTTCAAATCCTGGTAGTTGTAAATTTCGCCGTTAAAGACAATCACGTAGCGGCCACAATCGCGCACAAGTGGCTGCGCGCCGCTTGCCAAGTCGATGAGCGAAAGCCGCCTGTGTCCAAGCGCAATGCCATCTGCCAAGTATTGGCCTTCTCCGTCTGGGCCTCTGTGCGCCATTACATCACACATTGCCTTTAGCGTTTGCATATCGTTTTCGTTCGCGCAGGTAAACCCACATATTCCGCACATAGACATACTCCTTGCATTGTATTTTCAACGTAATGGTACGCGCGAAATGTTGCGAACATATTGCGCAACAGTGAACTTTTTGCAGCAGGTAAAGTTGCTGGCGATTCAGAAAACCTGTTCGTTTGCCTTGCAAATTTATCCAATGTAGAAAAACTTGTGCAAATCGTAATAAAAATTTGAAATTCGTGTTACGCTTCCGAAGAAGCCAAAC
>CAZRFO010000324.1:0-1561 GCA_964599515.1 uncultured Eggerthellaceae bacterium
ACCCAGCTTGAAGATATGACGGCGGTGGGCACCTTGTATTACGATGACGAAACAGACGAATATTACGTTTTGACGGAGTAGCATCAGGCTTCTAATTTATTGCGTTATTGCCAGTATTTGTTATTTCGTAAACATAACAGAGCTGTGGTTTCTACATATTCTTTCGTGTTTTATCTGGACTTTTACGCAATTTAAATTGCTTTGAACCAGTTTGTTGCATGTATTGCTTGTTGTAAGCGCGCGCTATCAATAAAGCTTGCATAAAGCCTGTATGGCTTATATTTACACAAATTACCGAAGGATGGCTATTTTGGCTGTTCGTTAGGTGATAAAATAGCGCGTTGGTTTATTGGTTAACGGAAAGGCAATTCATGTCAGGACATTCAAAGTGGGCTACCACAAAACATCGTAAGTTTGCTCAGGACGCAAAGCGTTCTGCTCTTTTTTCTAAACTTTCTCGTAACATCACAGTTGCTGCGCGCGAAGGCGGCGACCCTAACCCTGAAAATAATGCTTCTCTTGCAGCGGCTGTTGAAAAGGCAAAAGCAAATTCTTTGCCTAAAGATAAAATCAAAGCAGCAATCGATAAAGCATTTGGCGCTGGCAAAGATGCAGCAAATTATGAAACTGTTGTATATGAAGGCTACGGTCCTGCAGGTGTCGCATTTTTGTGCGAAGCTCTAACGGACAACCGTAACCGTACCGCAGCAGATGTTCGTTCTGCTTTTGCTCATGCTGGTGGCTCGCTTGGAACTTCTGGTTCTGTTTCTTATCAGTTTGACCGCGTAGGCAAGATTGTTGTAGATAAGATTATCAAGTCGGACGACAAAAAAGTGCCAGATAAAGTTAACATTGAAGATGAAGAAGCACTAGAGATGGCTGTTCTTGAAGCCGGCGGAAATGACTACGAAGATGCAGACGAAGAATGGTACATCTACACAAGCCCAACAGAGCTCATGGCTGTTAAAGATGCACTTCATGAACAAGGCATTGAAACAAAGGGTGCAGAACTTACTATGCAAGCTCACACGCTTACAAGTGTTTCTGTTACAGATGCTAAAAAGGTTATGCGTCTTTTTGATAAGCTTGAAGAACTTGAAGACTTGCAAAACGTTTATCACACAATGGAAATGACAGACGAAATCGCAGAGGCACTTGACGAAGAATAAACGCTTCCGCTTCGTATTTTAATTTGAACCAGAATTCCCCTTTTGCTAAACGCGCCACACAAGATTGCGCCGTAAGCAAAAGGGGAGTTTTTATATGTTTCGTTTTTTATGTAAGCTATCTGCGGGTTATTCAAATTCGAATAAGCTAGACCAGCAGAATCTTAGACCGTGGCATAAAATAAAAATTGCAGAGCTGTTTTAGTTGTAAAATTACCTAACAAAATCTTTGCACAAAAAGGAAAACGCAATGGAAAAAATTACCTTATATCACGGTAGCCCCAATAAGGTTGTTGCACCCAAATATGGCTTTGGGCAAGATAAAGGTAATGTTATGTATGAACCTCACTTTTAGCTGAATGTGCCGTTAATGACAAAATATGGGGAATTGGCCT